>JAITVO010000220.1 GCA_031285765.1 Cytophagaceae bacterium
ATCGCAAAAATACGCGCTGCGTCAAAAAGAAAGATTGCTTTTCTCATCACTAATATTGATTTAAATTGAGCCGCAAAATTACATCTTAAGTTACACTCATAAACTATGGTTTTCCACAGTCTTCGATTAATTATTGTTAAATGTTTATTATAAATTGTTAATTAACTGTGTTTTCATGTTTATTCCAATGCCAGAAGAACAACTTTAGCGTAAACTTGATCATCTCCTCCGATTTTGAATAACATTTTGAGCGTCGCCTGAATCTGATCAAATAATGCCTTATCAATGCGTTAAAACATTCAACAGTATACGTTTGGGACTTTGTTTGCAACAGCCGCTCGGCGGGAACAATCTCGGCGTAGGGCTTCTAATGATCAACTATGATTGAGCCGACGGCGAGTTTCCCGACCCTGCTCCACAGCTTCAATCCAGTTTTAGAACCACGATTGCCAATCTCGAAATCAACATACTGTCGGTCGTTTCGACTAAGACAAGTCCAAACCCATATACAGTTTTTTGCGACCGACATATGTATGCAATTCGTCCAAATCCATCACCTCCACCAGTTTGTCATTGGTAACGGATTCGACTTGGGCGCCAAATTTTCTGTTCCAATAATATACCGACACGTGGCTGACGTTTAAAGTGCAGGCGATAGAGCGAAAACCGAGTCCTTATAAATACATTTGTAAGGCTTGACTTTTTGTGTTTTGACTGCATTCGGTTGACTTCATCAACACGTGTAATTCAGACCGCAATCTTTGCATCTGTGACGCTGAACTCCTTGAGTTTTACCGATTTTAACGTGACGCAAACTACCATAACGATGACAATCCATATCGTTTTTGGTTACAAAACTATACAAAACTATACAAAATATACTTAATTAACAAACCTCAGGTGAAAAATCCGATAATCATAAACAAAATTAATAACAATACCATTAGCGTTTCGCAAATCGACAATGTTACGTTCAGCAGCAGTATTGGTAATGACTTAACCGAAACTGTGAACGGCTACATGTTTGAAATGGCTGAAGCATAAAGCGGTATGTTTACTATAGGCGGTACATCGGAACAGGGCGGTGATGCAGCAGAGGACGAGCTACCAACCCACTAAGTTACTCTAAGCAGTTTTGCTGTTGACAAACATAAGGTAACGCAAGGCTTGTGAAAAGCCGTGATGGGCTCTAATCCAAGCAGTACAAGCTACAGCCTTGGTGATGATTATAATGTAAATTGGAACGATGTGCAAACATTTATAACCAAGCTGAACGAACTGACAGTCAAAGCCGACCTTAAACCAAACGAACTCAAAGAAATGACTGACTGTTTGGAATTAGATGAGTAAATCGAACCGTCTTGAACCACGATTTTTACAAGATTGCCAAGATAATTCATAATCTTGAGCATCCTGTAAAGCTCAATAAAATAGTGGTTCAAGCCAATAAAACAAGGTTGCTTATTTATTTTGTACAGCCCTTTTGTAGATAGTGATAATTTTTCCACTCTTTTCAACTTACCGTTGCGCCGTTGCTTGCTTTCGCCGATGGGTGCACAAACAGAAGTTTGCCGTCGGCGTCTTCTGCCATCAAAATCATTCCTTTTGATTCGATGCCTTTTATAACGCGGGGCGCGAGATTAACAAGAATGGAAACCTGTCGTCCGATAACTTCGTCGGGAGTGTAGTGTTCGGCAATGCCCGAAACTACTGTGCGGCGGTCGAATCCAGTGTCCACCGTCAGTTTCATCAGCTTTTTGGTTTTCGCAACCTTTTCGGCTTCAAGGATAGTGCCAATGCGGATATCCATTGTCGAAAAAGTGTCGTAGTTGATGTTTTCCTTTGCGGGATTTACTTGCTGAACGGCGGCGATTCCGTTGTTGGCTTTGGTTTCTTCCAAACGGTTGAGCTGTTGCTGAATGACGTCGTCTTCAATTTTCTCGAAAAGCAGTTGTGGCTGCTCAATGGCGTGATTGGGAGCAATGATTTCCTTTTGTCCGCACAAGCTCCAGTCGGCAGCAGGGATGTTCAGCATTGTACGCAGTTTTTGCGCCGAAAACGGAAGGAACGGTTCCATCAAAATCGACAGATTGGCAGTTATCTGTAACGCAACATAGAGGATGGTCGCCGTTTTTTCGCTGTCGGTTTTAATAAGTTTCCAAGGCTCGGTGTCGGCAAGATATTTGTTTCCGAGCCGTGCCAAATTCATTGCTTCTTTTACAGCTTCGCGAAACTTGAACTGCACAAGCGCTTCCTCCACATTTTTCACAATAATACTGATGCTGTTCAGCGTTTCGTTATCAAAACTGTCGAAAGTGTGTGGTGCAGGCGTTTTTCCATCAAAATACTTGTGAGTAAGCACCATTGTGCGATTAACGAAGTTCCCGAAAATGGCAACCAGCTCGTTGTTGTTGCGAGCCTGAAAATCTTTCCACGTAAAATCGTTATCCTTTGCTTCGGGGGCATTGGCGGTTAAAACGTATCGCAGAACATCCTGTTTGTCTTTGAAATCAACAAGATATTCGTGCAGCCACACCGCCCAGTTGCGCGACGTAGATATCTTGTCGCCTTCGAGATTCAGAAATTCGTTGGCCGGAACATTTTCGGGTAATATAAATGTGCCTTCGGCTTTGAGCATCGTAGGGAACACAATGCAGTGAAACACAATATTGTCCTTTCCAATAAAGTGCAACATGCGCGTTTCGGTATCTTTCCAGTATTTTTCCCACTGGGACGTAAGCTCTTTGGTTGCGGATATGTAGCCGATTGGCGCGTCGAACCACACATAAAGCACTTTTCCTTCAGCACCTTCGACGGGGACAGGTACGCCCCAGTCAAGGTCGCGGCTAACTGCGCGTGGCTGCAAGCCCATATCCAACCACGACTTGCATTGCCCGTAAACATTGCTCTTCCACTCTTTGTGGTCTTCCAAAATCCACTGGCGAAGGAATGGTTCGTGCTTGTCCAACGGCAAATACCAGTGTTTGGTAGTCCTCAACACGGGAGCGCTGCCCGAAATCGTAGAGCGGGGATTGATAAGGTCGAGCGCATTGAGCGAAGTTCCACAGCTTTCGCACTGGTCGCCGTAAGCGCCGTCCTTTCCGCAATGAGGACACGTGCCTGTGATGTAGCGGTCGGCAAGAAACTGTTTTGCCTCCTCGTCGTAATACTGTTCGCTCTCTTTTTCGATAAACTCGCCCTTCGCGTAAAGCATTTTGAAGAACTCCGACGCAGTTTCGTAGTGAATTTTGTTGCTTGTGCGCGAATAAATATCGAACGATATGCCAAAATCGGCAAACGAGTTTTTAATAATGTTATGATACTTGTCCACAACATCCTGCGGCATGACGCCTTCGTTACGGGCTTTGAGTGTTATAGGGACGCCGTGTTCGTCGGAACCGCCTATCAGCAACACATCGTCGCCCTTTAGACGAAGATAGCGAACATAAATATCGGCAGGAATATACACGCCAGCCAAATGCCCAATGTGAACAGGTCCGTTGGCATACGGAAGCGCCGTTGTTACAAGTGTGCGTTTGAATTGAGTCATTGTATAATGTTTTAAAATAGGGCTGCAAAGATAAATAAACTTTGTGAAGTAAAAAATAAAGAACTATTAGTCGTTTTGCATTAGCTTTTTATACGCAGCTCTAACTTACTTACACACAGTATTATACAAATGCTTTTTGTTTTTTAAATTCATAAATTAACAGTTGACAACAAACCACTACCAAACAATTCAAAATATTTGCAGTATATAAAGTCCCACAAAGACGGTGCTTATTAACCGTAGATGAAACGAAGTGCAACTTATGGAGATGCACACAGGGATTATTTAAATCCCGCAGGTATGGTACTTCGATTCACACAGTATCGTCCCTGCGGGACTTTGCAAACAGTATAATCTTATGTCGTTTTAATTTTACTGATAACGGTTTAGGATAAAACGCTAATTCATGAACACAGTCTAAAATATGTTTTCTCCCAAATTATTGATTTTGTAAATCAATACGAGTTCGACATTTCTACGAGTTGAGAGTGGAGAAATGGAGTTCGACATTCGCTAATTGTAAAGTTAATATATCATATTTACTCTCAATTATTAAAGTTCCGTTTATACAGGACTTTTTTACACTAATACCCATGTATAAATTCACACCTGCGTAACATGTCTTAATTTCTTTTGCTTTCAGCTTGCTTTTTCTTTGCATATAAATTACTTTTGTCGGCTATTTTGATGTAAAAAATTAATCTTAAAACAGCAAAAAATAATTATGTAAACGACTGAGAAATATGGAAAACAAAAAATATCCCCTCGAACTCAACACCATGCCCGGCTTTGCAGGTTCGTCAGCTTATTATTTGCGCTACCAAGACCCGCACAACGATGAGGCATTGGTATCCAACGAAGCTAACGAATACTGGCGCAACGTTGATTTATACATTGGTGGAACGGAGCATGCCACAGGGCATTTAATTTACAGCCGATTCTGGAACAAATTTCTGCACGATATTGGTGTGTCGTGCGAAGACGAGCCGTTTAAAAAACTCATCAATCAGGGAATGATTCAGGGACGGAGCAATTTTGTGTATCGCATTGCGGGCACTAATAAATTCGTTTCACTTAATTTAAAGGACAGTTACGAAACTCAGCCGCTTCATGTGGACGTCAATATTGTTGCCAACGATGTTTTAGATGTGGAGGCGTTTCGTAAATGGCGACCCGAATTTGAAACTGCCGAATTTATCCTCGAAGATGGGAAATACATTTGTGGATGGACTGTCGAAAAAATGGGGAAACGCTACCACAACGTAGTCAATCCCGACGATATTGCGCACAAGTATGGTGCCGATACACTGCGTTTGTACGAAATGTTTCTGGGTCCGCTCGAACAGTCAAAGCCTTGGGACACAGCAGGCATCGAAGGCGTACATAAATTTTTGCGCAAAGTATGGCGTTTGTTTATTGATAAAGACGGAAACCTAAAATTAACCAACGAGCAACCTTCGCCCGAAGAGTTGAAAACGTTGCATCGCACTATCAAAAAAACCGGCGAAGATATTGAACGTTTTTCGTTTAATACGGCAGTCAGCTCGTTTATGATTTGCATAAACGAACTCACCGATCTTAAATGCTCAACACGCACCATTCTTGAGCCGCTTTTGATTATTCTTGCGCCCTTTGCCCCGCATATTTGCGAAGAACTGTGGCATCGCACGGGGCGCAGAACATCGGTTTGCACTGCCGAGTGGGTTGAATTTAATCCCGACTATCTAGTCGAAAGCGCCATTGAATATCCCGTTTCGTTTAACGGAAAGATGCGCTTTAAACTTGAAATGCCAGCAAACGCTTCGGTTGCCGATATTGAAAAAGCAGCTTTGACAAACGAACAGGCGCAAAAATGGACAGAAGGCAAACAAGTGAAAAAGATTATTGTTGTTCCCAATAAAATTATCAATATTGTAGTTGCGTAGAATTTCGCATTTTATGAATTACAAACTCATGTTACGCAAGTGTGAATTTTGATATTGGCATTGGTGTAAAAAATTCTGAACACCCGAATTTTTTGAATGGAGAATTAATAAAATTGCGTATTGAAACACCCCAAATGGAGCAGGGAATGGATTAATGTGTGTGTTGTTAGTTGTTTTAACCGTTGATGGGATCGCCTGAATCATCGGAATAAAGAAAATCGTTATAAGGGAAGCGCGTAATGTGAATTTTCTGCACTTCGCCGTAGAGCAAGTCCTTAAACTCATTGAAATTGGTCTTCTCGACTGCCGATATGAATATCGAAAGGGGATTTCTACCCATCCAAGTCTGTTTAAGGTCGGCAAGCGTTAGGTTTTCTTTGCCGATGGGCGTAAGGTCGTCTTCATCTTTTGGAATATGCGAGTAAGCGTCCATCTTGTTAAAAACAAGTATGATGGGCTTTTCGCGGTCGTCAATTTCGCGCAACGTATTTTCAACAATTTGAATCTGCTGTTCGAATCCGGGATGCGATATATCTACAATATGCAGCAATAGGTCGGCTTCGCGCACTTCGTCGAGGGTCGATTTAAACGATTCTACAAGATGATGTGGCAGTTTTCGGATAAATCCTACCGTGTCGGCAAGCAAAAAGGGAAGATTCCCTACTACCACCTTGCGCACAGTGGTGTCGAGTGTTGCAAAGAGTTTGTTTTCGGCAAACACTTCACTTTTGCTTAATGCGTTCATCAGGGTCGATTTGCCCACATTGGTGTATCCCACAAGAGCAACACGCACGAGTTTGCCGCGATTTTTACGCTGGGTTGCCATTTGGCGGTCGATTATTTCTAAATCGTCCTTGAGCTTCGATATTTTGTCGCGAATGATGCGGCGGTCGGTTTCAATTTCTTTTTCGCCGGGACCTCTCATACCAATTCCGCCGCGCTGTTTTTCAAGATGCGTCCACATCCGGGTAAGTCGCGGAAGCAGATATTGATACTGCGCAAGTTCTACCTGCGTTTTTGCGTAAGCGGTACGAGCACGTGAGGCAAAGATGTCGAGAATAAGGTTTGTGCGGTCGAGTACTCTTACTTTTAAGGTATTTTCGATGTTGCGAAACTGCGACGACGACAGTTCGTCGTCAAATATCACACATTGAATATCTTCGTGAACGGTTAGATATTCTTTTATTTCGTCCAGTTTACCAGTTCCGACAAAAGTACGCTTATCGGGCGAATTCAAGTTTTGCGTAAAGCGTTTTACAGGAACAGCGCCGGCTGTTTCGGCAAGAAATGCAAGTTCGTCCAAGTACTCTTTTAGCTGACTTTCGGTAACATTGGGCATTCGTACTGCCACTAAAACAACTTTTTCGTCCCTTTTATCGGTTGCGGTTAATTTTTTTTCAATCATTCAAACTATATCTGTTATCAAGTTATGTATTAGATATCTTCTTAAAATACAACAACGATTTTGGCTAAGTCGTTTCATCGTGCATCATTTCATTGGCTGAAGACAACGAAATTGAAATCTCACCCCTCTTTTTGATAGGCTTTTAGCCAAAAACATTTCCAAAAGATGTCTAATAAATTATTCGGCAAAGTTACGCAAACAAACTGTAAGTTCAAAGTTGTATTTGCAAACCTTACCTATATTTAAACAGGACTACTGCCTTGTCTGGCTTATCAAGGCTACCTAATCCTGTAAGGATAGAGCGAATGAGGGGCTATTCAAAAAGAACATGGATTATAGCCAACAATACAAAGAAATAGAATTTATGTTAGTAGTTCAAAATATTTGCTGTCGTATTTTTTCTTAATAACTGATGTTACGCAAAAACGGCACACAAAGTCCCGCAGGAATTATTTTGCACTAATACAGTTGTGAAAACTCATACTTGCCCATGACCTTGTTGCAACGGAGCAATGAACATGTTCATTCCATATCTTCGTTACGAGTTCTCATTATAGAACTTTATAAGAATCGGGCATACCTATCCCTGTGAATTTATTTATATAAATTACATTTTTAAATTACGCAAATAATATTTACTTTTGTAGCAGTACTAATCAATATATATTATGGGTCGCAAGGTAAAACAGCTAAAAAATTACACCACCTCACAGATTGAGACGCTTTTTGAAAGCAATGAAAATAACATTGTTGAAGTAAAACCCTATGCAATCATTCAACTGACTCGCGGATATAGCACACACAAATTGGAAGAATTTTATCGTGTAACGCACAAGCA
>JAITVO010000334.1 GCA_031285765.1 Cytophagaceae bacterium
TGCGAATAAAAGCAACAAGGGGATTAATCCCCTTGTCAATAAATAAAACTGAACAGTTAAAAACTGAAATCCACTGTTATTTGCAAACCATTTTTGTTTGAGTATAAATAACTAAAACACAATATCTTTTCGAAATTGCACAAAAAGTATTCTTGAACAGCCTATATCAAGTTCAATGTTCCGAGTTTAAAGTATGCAAATCCAACTTTGAACCTAATAAGTTTTTTCAAGATTACTGAAAAAAAACAGACACTGAGTAACATAAGAAAGTAAGATGAATGTGATTGGTTTATATATTGAAACGCTCATCAAAATGAAACACTTGTTATTAATGCTCGTTGTTATCGGTTTAACGGTATCTTGTACTAACAGTCCGCGAGGATCTGCATCGGGCATAATGGACTGGCATCTGTTTCGCGGCGATGCTGAGTTAAGTGGTTATACGGGTAATCGCCTTCCCGAAAACCCAGCGCTTTTGTGGAGTTACACGAGCGGAGCACGTACGGTATCGTCGCCCGTTATAAACAACGGTATAACTTACTGGTGCGATAAGCGCGGATATGTGCGGGGCGTGGACATTACGGGCAGTCTCTGTTTTGAATACGATATGCGAACGGCTGTGGAAGCAACCCCGATGATTTACGATTCAACGCTCTGCATTGGGCGCATCGACGGCTTTATGACCGCCATTTCGCTTCCTCGCCGCGATACCGTTTGGACTTACGAAACAATGGGACAGATTTCGGCGTCGCCCAACAGTGTGAGTTTCGATGAACGGCAGACAATAGTTTTTGGCAGTTACGATAATTTTCTTTATTGTGTGGATGCGCAAACTGGCAAGGAAATCAAGCGGTTCGAGTCGGGTTACTACCTCAACGGCACCGTTTCTCTGTGGGGAAAGCACGTATTGTTTGGCGGATGCGATGCGTGGTTGCGGGTTATTAACTGCAAAACAGGCATTACTACCGACTCGCTCGAACTGGAAGCCTACATTCCTGCATCGCCCGCTGTTGCTGGTGATTACTGCTATGTTGGCGATTATTCGGGAAATATTTACGAACTGTTGCTAAGCGAAGGTAAAATCATTCATCACAAAAAGATAATGGAGGCAAACGACGAGAGTGACTCCTTTGTTTCGGTTCCCGCCGTTACTACCGATGCTGTTTATTTCCTTGCCAATAATCGTTATCTCTATTCGCTTAATCGCAAAACAGGGACAGTGAACTGGAAACAAATGCTGAAAGGCAACGTTGGCGAAAGCTCTCCGGTTGTTTGTCGTAATAAAATAATTGTCTGCACCAAAAGCGGAATCATCTCCATACACGATGCCAACAGCGGCAATCAGGTGTGGGAATACGATGCCGGCGAACAAATAGTTGGCTCGCCGGCAGTTATCAAAAACCATTTTATGATACTGACTGAAAAAGGAACGCTGCTGTGCTTTGGCGAGAAAAATGATTAGACAATAGGATTTTTAGAACATCTTACTGTCTAATAATCTAAAAAAAAGGAACACATTGTCGAATTTATGTAAATGAGTATGAGTGATATGTATATTAATTGTATTGTAATTAATCGTGCTTGTGCTCCTACGGGCGATTTACCAGCCAAGCAGAAAAATGATTAGCGGCGTTGCTAAAAAAGTATGAATTGCGTAACATGAGTTATTTATCTGTTTTTCGTTCACATTCCATTTATAACAAAACATTTGGGTGTGCATAATAAATTACATTGCAATAATTTTCGGAATAAAAATAACCAACCCGATACAGGCTGCAGTTATGGCAGCAACCAATACTGCGGCGGCGGCTAAATCTTTTACTGATTTTATCTTTTCGCGACGTTCGGGCGAAACAAAATCGGCAAGCTGCTCGATGGACGAATTAACAATCTCGAAAGAAATCACAAAGCCGATGGCAAAAATTATTACAATCCATTCGAGGGAAGAAATGTTGAACCAAAAGCCCGCAATAACAGCACATACTGTGGTAACCAGATGAATACGGGCATTGTGTTCGTTTTTTATGAGCAAAAGCAGTCCGTTAAAAGCATAAACAAAACTTTTGAGCCGCTTTTTGATTGAAAATTTTTCGTTGTTCATAATCTTTTATTCTATATCCAAACTAAATTCTATCAGGAGTTTGGCTACGGCAGGGTTCTTGGTCATCATCGCTTTCAGTTTTTCGGATGACGTAATGGCTGTGGCAATTTCGCTGCTCACCTCTTTCGAAATTATTGTGAATAACCGCAGATTACTGTTTTGAAGTTTCTGTTTCAGGAACGAAATAAGCTGTTCTTTTTCTTTCATAAACTCAATTTCCTGACTTTGGCTGATAAGTTCTACCGTTATTTCCGTACCGTTCTTCAGCACCGGAATGCGGTTGATAAGAATACTGTGAATGTGGGGCTTCTCTTTGGCTATTACTGATGCATATTCTTTCCACGTTTTTTGCAGGTCGGCATCGTGCACTTCCCTGTTGGATACAGTTGCCGTCGATTGGTATTGAGGCAAATCGGGCTCGTTTACAACATTGTTGGCAACCGATTTTCCCGACAACAAACCTTTGAGCGATACCGATGAGATTCCGGGCGTCGGCTGCTGAGGAGCACCGGCACTTTTTGGCGTGCTTGCAGAATCATGTTGCTGTTGCTTTTCGACAGCGGCTTTTGCTTTTAATTTAAGTACTTTTTTTTTTCGACAAATATGCGCGACAGGCTGATAAGGGCAAACTCAACATGCAAACGTTTATTTTTTGCCAGCTTGTAGTTCAAATCACATTCGGTAGTGATTTTCAGAGCATCGTAAAGAAAATCGACGTCGCACGTTTTTGCCTGTTCAACATAACGCTGACGTATGGACGCTCCTACTTCTAATAGCGAAACGGTTTGCGGGTCGCGGCAAACAAGTAAATCGCGGAAATGATTGCTCAATCCATTAATAAAATGACTGCCGTCGAATCCATTGTTCAAAATATCGTTGTAAATTATCAGCGTCGAAACCGTATCTTCTTTCAGGAAAGCCTCCGTAAGGCGAAAATAGTAATCGTAATCGAGCACATTCAGGTTGTCAATAACTTGCTGATAAGTGATATTTTTTCCGCAAAAGGCAACAATCTGGTCAAATATGGAGAGAGCATCGCGCATGGCTCCGTCGGCTTTTTGGGCAATTACGTTCAGCGCTTCTTCTTCGGCAGTAACGTTTTCGCGCGAAGCAACAAATTTCAGGTATTCCGACGCTACTTCAACCGTGATGCGATTGAAATCGAATGTTTGGCATCGTGAAAGAATCGTCGGCAATATTTTGTGCTTCTCGGTTGTAGCCAAAATAAAGATTGCGTGATGCGGAGGCTCTTCCAGCGTTTTCAAAAAAGCGTTGAATGCCGCCTGCGACAGCATGTGAACCTCGTCAATGATATAAACGCTGTAGTTGCCAATCTGCGGCGGAATGCGCACTTTGTCGATAAGTAAACGGATGTCGTCCACCGAGTTGTTACTGGCGGCATCCAGCTCGTGAATATTGTACGAGCGGTTTTCGTTGAACGATTTGCACGATTCACATTCGTTGCAAGGCTCGGTATCGTCCGAAAGGTTGCTGCAATTAATAGTTTTGGCAAAGATACGCGCACAGGTTGTTTTGCCCACTCCACGCGGACCGCAAAACAGATAGGCGTGCGCCAACTGTTTGTTTTTAATGGCGTTTTTGAGGGTTACAGTGATGTTCCCCTGCCCTTCAACCGTATCAAATGTTGCAGGACGATATTTACGAGCCGAAACGATGTATTCCATAATTTGTTATAAACAGGCTTTTTGTACAGCCGCGCAAAAGTAATAAAAAATACGGATAATAACCGATTCAAATAAAAGAAAACCACAAAGAACACAAAGTTTTATTCAAAGAGCGCTAAAATCATAGTAATTTTTATGTGTTTTTTTTGCAAACATGTGGTAAAATATACATCTATAGTCTATTATTCTATTTTCCGAAGATGTCTAATAAAGAAACAACCTCATTACTTCATTTATATGATACAAAATGAGGTAATGAGATGGAATACATAGATATTGTGGTTTTTTGCTAATAAATAAGGTGAAAAATAAGGTTTTTTTTGTAATTCAAAAGTTCCATACGGTGATATATGGCAGTTGCAGCAATAATAGCATCAAGCAGGCGGGAGTGTATCATGCTAAATTATTAAAAACCGACTGTTGCTTATATTTTTTCTGAATAATTCTTTTAACGAAAGCAGGTAAGTAACGAAATTGAATAAGATGGCTGTTATGGGCGAAATTCGGGCAATAATCCCCGAAAAACGTCCTGTTGCAAATTGGGCTATTTTCCATCTACTTTTGATTACTTGCGTAACAGCACCTTTTATATCTTCATAATCAACGGCGCGGTCTTTGGTTGTTCTGCTGTCGCCACGTGTACAGGCAAAGCGTTTTGGATGGTCGAACTTGATGAGGCGATGTGCAACCCATTTCTCCTCCATCTTGAATACCAGAATCATTCCTTTTCGGAACTCTGATGGTTGAACAGGCTCTACCTGTACAACATCGCCCGGCAGTAAAAACGGGAACATGCTAAGTCCCGTAACAGCAATATGCACCGATTGTTCTTTTTGTAGCAATTCGTCAAGCAACGGAAAAAAATATACATTTGCTGATGTTTCTGCCATATTTATATCGTTTCTAAAAAATAATTACACGAAATATGGCTTGTTCCCGCTCTCAACCCAGTATTTGGGGGGGTGTTTGTGTAATTATTATTTGCCATTTATATATTTTCTGTACAAAAGGTTATGAGTTGATTTACACACATTGAACTTTGAATCCTAAACAGGAAATTTTTTATTCAAAACTCATCACTGTTTCTCTGATGCGACACAGTTTTGTCAGTAAGATTTCCAGCAAATCAAGTTGCAGCATATTGGCACCGTCCGACTTGGCGTTGGCGCAATCGAAGTGAGTTTCGATAAAAATACCGTCAACACCAACCGCAATTCCTGCACGTGCAATGGTTTCTATCAATTCGGGCTTTCCACCTGTTACACCCGACAACTGGTTGGGCTGTTGCAACGAGTGCGTAATATCGAGTACAACAGGAACATCGAACTTTTGCATTGCGGGAATCCCTCTGTAATCAACAATCAAGTCCTGATAACCGTACGAAATGCCCCTGTCGGTAACCATCACTTTGCTGTTGCCGCAATCGCGCACTTTATTAATGGCAAACAGCATGGCTTCGGGCGCAAGAAACTGCCCTTTTTTAATATTTATCACTTTTTCGGTTTGGGCAGCTGCCATCAAGATATCTGTTTGGCGACAAAGAAAGGCGGGAATCTGCAATACATCAACATATTCGGCAGCCATAGCAGCCTCATTGGCAGCATGAATATCGGTAACTGTAGGAATGTTAAATGTTTCGCCTGCCTTTCGGAGGATTTTCAGCGCTTTTTCGTCGCCAATACCTGAAAAGGAATCGATACGCGAACGATTTGCCTTGCGATATGAACCTTTGAATATGAATGGAATTTTCAGTTTGCCGGTTATCCTGACCACATGTTCGGCAATACGAAGCGCCATGTCTTCGCTTTCGATGGCGCAGGGACCCGCCAGCAGAAAGAATTGCTTGCTGCCGGTATGTTTTATTTTAGGAATAAGATTGATGTCCATTATTGTATTATATTTTTGAGAATTGACCGCAAAGATAGTTCATAATATACAAAAAATTTTGATTTGTACCAGATATTTCATTCATCCTCGCAAAACCGTTCTTTGTCGATGGGGAAATTCTCGCGTTTCCAAGCTATGAAGCCTTCTTCGAGTTCTACAATGTGTTTTACTTTTTCTTTTTTCAGTATTCGGGAAACGGCTTTTGTGCGGTCGCCGATGTCGCAATAAATGAAAAAGGTAGCTGTTTTATCTAATTCGTTGAGTAACGAATCTAAAACAGCTTTTTTGCCAGCCCAAATTGCGCCCGGAAGACGACTTTCGCAATACTCCTCGAATACGCGCACATCGAGCAATACAATATTATCACTGCTGTTTAGCAGGGTGTAAAAATCGGCTGTTCCAACTTCTTGCACATGAATTGCACTTAGCAACATCGCTATTAATAAAAATCTCATTTTTTTTTCAAACAATAATAAAATCTTCAATCACTCTGTCCACAATAAACCATTTTTCTTCGTTACAGATTAAATGGTTGTTTTCGATATACAACGCGCCTCTCTCCTGCCACTTCTTTGCCTGAACGTTAAATTCAGCAATGAAACATGTAAAATCGGCTTGTATTTTTGCTAAATCGACGCCCCGTTTTGTACGCAAGCCAAGCATAATTTGTTCGTTAAACAAATCGGTTTTGCTTAATATTTCGTCTTCGCGAACCGAATCGAATTGATTGGAACAGTACAGTTCAACATTTTGTTGATTCCAGTACCGCTTGCCGTCGTAATACGAGTGTGCGCCTGCGCCAAGTCCCAAATAGGGCGAGTCGTTCCAGTACGACGAATTGTGTCGCGAATAAAAATCGGGCATACAGAAATTCGATATTTCGTAATGTTCCATTCCTTTGCGGTTCAATGTTTCGCACAAAAGCAGGTATTGCGCCAGACTTTCGTCGTTGTCCACATTTTTCATATTACGCTGGAAGAAAGGCGTTCCTTCTTCAATCGTCAAATGGTAAGCCGACAGATGTTGAACAGGCAAGCTGGCAAAAAGTTTTAAATTTTCGGCAAACAGTGTTCGGTTACTCCAAGGCAATCCGTAAATTAAATCGACGCCAATGTTTCGGAAGCCTGCTTTTGCCGACTGTTCAACGGCTTTAATTGCTTGTGCGGAATGATGACGGCGACACATCGTTTGCAAATCGTAATCCTGTAAACTCTGGACGCCAATGCTTAGCCGGTTGATTCCGCTTTCGCAGATATTTTTCAGATAATCGAAACTTAAATCGTCGGGATTACATTCGCAAGTAATTTCGGTATCAGCGGCAACGTCAAAACTGTTAAAAACAGACAACATAATTTTCTCTAATTGATGCGGTTTAAGCAATGAAGGTGTGCCGCCGCCAAAATAAACCGTACTGACAGGAAAACGAAACGACTCGCTGCGAAACGTTATCTCATTTTGCAGCGATTGAATGTATTTTTCGATCAAATGTAAATCGGTTATTTTGTAAAAATCGCAATAGCCGCATCGCGAAAAGCAAAAGGGTATATGAATGTAAATTCCAGCCATAAAAAAACAGAATATAAAACAAGTTATCAACCCATTTTCCGAAAAATTTTAACAAAAACAGCACTCATCAATAATCCTCGCCAAATTTAGTTAAAGTCAGCAAAATAATACTTTACAGAGCTGCAAAGTGGAAATATTTGCTTAACATCGCCAAAATTTTTCACTGCAAAGATATATGCAATTTTTGAGAATTATCAATCGTTACAAATTTTCTATCATTTGTATAGCCATTATTCTGTACGTTTGCTTTGTGAATATTGGAAGTATGTCGAAACCCGACTTTTTTGCTGTCGAATGGTTCGATTTGTTTGCTCATTTTTTAATGTTTTCGGGTTTTACATTTGTTTTTTTTACTGAGAAATACCGCAAAAGCGCCAATCAGAAAGATGCGTTCAAATTTTACCTCAACTGCAAATATATATTTTATGCAATTTTGCTGGGGTTTTTGATTGAAGTGTTTCAACCTATTCTCTCGACCCGAAGTCGAGAGTTGTTCGATTTTTTTGCCGATGTTGCGGGCGCCACAGCCGGTTATTTTGTGTTCAATCTTTTTAAAAAGTTATTTGGCAAATAAATGAGTGTGTGTGGTGTAATATTGTAATTTCATTTACTTCTCTTTATAAGAGAAAAATGTGTTAAAATATAAAATATAATATTGTTACATGGCGCAAATTATTACAAGTGATTGTTGTTAATGAATATTAATTGTTTGTCATGAAGTTTTGGAAAACATTATTAGGAGCTGGACTTGGCTGGTGGATGTTTGGTGCTGTAGGAGGGCTTATTGGTTTAGTTGTGGGAAGTTTAATTGGCAACGAACTTGATAGTAAAGCATCAACAAATGAAAATCGTGTTTCGCACGACGGATTTGTGGTTTCGTTGCTGATACTGCTGGCTGCTGTTATGAAAGCCGACGGCAAAGTGCTGAAATGTGAGCTTGATTATGTAAAAAAATATTTATGGGAGTTACTTGGCGAAAAAAAATCCGCGCAGGCACTGATTATGCTACGCGACATCCTGAAAAAGAATATCCCCCTGCACGACGTCTGTCATCAAATCAGAGTAAATGTCGATTATTCGGCGCGAGTGCAGTTACTTCACATTCTTTTTGGAGTAGGCAAGTCGGATGGCGCCCTGATACAGAGCGAAATCAATGTTATACAAACCATCTCGAATTATCTTGGCATTTCGGCTTCCGATTACCATTCAGTTTTCAATATGTTTTATGACAATATTGAGGCGGCTTACAAAATTCTTGAAATTGACAAAACAGCATCAGACGAAGAGATAAAAAAAGCGTACCGGAAAATGGCAATCCGTTTTCATCCCGACAAGGTAAGTCATTTGGGTGAAGAGTTTCAAAATGCTGCGGGTGAAAAGTTCCGAAAAGTGAACGAGGCTTACGAAAAGATTAAGAAAGATAGGGGTATGAAATAAAAAATGTGAAAACATATTATTGATTTCAAGTATGTTGTAAGAATTTAGTTTATATATATTATGTGAATCAGTGTTTGAATCTGCTTGTTGAAAACAAATACTTCTCCATCAACACCGTCCTGTTTGGGGTAGGAATGAAAAAAACAATAACAGCCAATTACACGTTTCGTTTTTAACGAAATGATGGAGGCAGAGAAGAGATGTGATATTTTTAGCAACATATTTTCCCTAACGGGGCATCCTGAATCACAACATTTACAAACACATGTCGATACAGCCCCAAAAATAGTTGAAATTTGCTGATATGTTTACCTTCTTAATTCTTCATTTCCAACTTAAATCAATATTCCGCTTCAATCCCTCAAATTTTGTACGTTTTATGGCAGAGTTGCGAAACAGTTCGTTAAACTTTTCATTCGAAATATTTTTCCAGTCATTGGGGCTCATTTCAAGCAGATATTTATCGGATTTAAATTCAGGCTCATTCATTGGTTTCGCAATCCTGTTCCACGGGCAAACTTCTTGACAGATGTCGCAGCCAAAAATCCATCCGCTCAGTTTATTTTTATATTTTTCGGGAATTTCGCCTTTATTTTCGATGGTTAAGTAGGAGATACATTTGTTAGAATCGACTGTAGAATTACCGATAATTGCTTTAGTGGGACAGGCTTCAGTGCATTTTGAACAGTTTCCACACCTGTTTTTTTCTTCAATGTTGTTATATGTCAAATCTATATCAATTACCAATTCACCAATAAAAACGTATGAGCCCAGCCGCCGGTTAATCAACATTCCGTTTTTTCCAATCCAGCCCAATCCAGCTCTTACAGCCAGCGAGCGTTCGAGCAAAGGGGCTGAGTCAACAAAACATCTCCCTTTTAAATCGGGATAGAAAGTCTTTTTTATAAAAGAAAAAAGTTTCGCCATTTTTTCTTTCATCACGGCATGATAGTCTTTTCCGTATGCATAACGCGCTATTTTGGGACTTTGGGTGGACAAACGGTCATTTTCAGGATGATAACTCTTTAAAACGGAAATGACTGATTTGCCGTTCTCTTCAAGAAGATTCGGATTCAGGCGTTTTTCAAAGTGATTTGCCATATAAGACATCCCTGCATGGAAGTTATTATTGAGCCACTCCTTCAATCGAATCCGGTCGGCGCTCAATTCTGATGCAGTAGTAAATCCAATTTCGTCAAATCCGATTTTTAATGCTTCTTCTCTAATAACAAGAGTTATATTTTCTTTTTCGGGAAACAAAATAGAATTAAGGGTGTTATTTGTTTTTTTTATGTAAATACAGTATTTATTCGGGTCTATCTTTCGTTTCAACAAAACACAAAAGTAATTAATATGAAACGAAAAATCAAACAGAATTGTCTTGAGCTACGATTTTTTTACAAATTAACAAGATAACCTGAGTAGAAAACAATTTTAGCATAATGTTTTCTGTAGGTGCTTTATTTTATAATTCATGTTATGTAATTGATGTTACGCAGTAATCATTTGGGGTATCCTTGAAAAGGCTTAATTTTAGTTCCGCCGATTTTCAATTCGAGCAAATGCGTAGCATTAGATTGTAAATAAGTACGTATTTGTGATGTTATACAGTATATATAATATTACTTCTTCACGAAGTTACGATGTTATACAATATGTATAACATTACTTCTTCACGAAGTTGTGATGATATACATACTGTATAGCCTGTAAACATAGCGATTCACTTTTGTTTACACATCTCAAAATATCATTAATTTTGAATCAACAGCCTCTGTTTTATCAACATATTTTTCCAAATCGCGGCTGTAATGTTTAATACAACGTGATATGTAAAACAAAACATGAATTATGTAATTCACACAAAGCATTGCAGGAACAATATTCTGTTAACCGTAAATGGAGTTTTGCTACATCTACGGTTCATAGAATATTGTTCCTGCGGGATGCCTATTTCGTGCGTGCGCTGTAGAGTGAATATTTTTCAAAAATAATCAATACTACTCATACATCTTTAATTGCTTAATAATTAAAAATGTAATAAATATTATATTTCAATTTCTTGAAATTGAAATACTCTTATTTTTATTCAATGCAATCATCATCTATATTTGCGTTGTCAAATTATTTAAACTTTATTGCTTTCATGAGAAAACTATTATTTTCAGTTGTGCTGGCAAGCCTGATTGGTGCTGCATCGGCACAAAGCGTCACAACCTTCGCTGGTAGTGGAGATGTGATTGTAAACGGAATGTCTTCAGACGGACAGTATGTTACCGGACGAGTCGGTACATCAATGTTTGTTTGGACTGCAGTTGATGGTATTGCTGAGTGGGATGCCGGCGCTACTTTTTATATGAATATTGGCACAGAAGGTAACGCTGTATCAACAACAGGACGGATTGTCGGCGTAAGCCCCAATCCTGCTATTTTGAGCGACTATCCTTATGATGATACAGACGAGCAGTTTCCTGTGCATACGCCGGCTTACGCCGATTTCGATACTGAGGGGTGGATGTATTTGCCTACCGGAAACACCCAGTCGCTTGTATTTGTCTATAATGGGCAGGCTTATGCGGTGTCGGATGACGGTAAAACCATTGCAGGCGGCGGACACATTGGTAGCGAAGCCGACAGAAAATATGCTGCATGGTGGGATGTTACCAACCCCGAAGCGCCGGTTATTCATACGTTGCACGCCGATGAATTTGGACGCGGCTCAGCTGTCTATTCCATGTCGGGCGATGGCAGTGTAATGGGCGGATATATCGGTACTGGTTTAGTCTATACGCCAAAACTGTGGATTGACGGTGTAGAAACAACGCTTACCGGATATTCAGGAGGCGGAAGGGTTTACGGCGTCAGTAATAACGGAAAATATGCTGTTACCAGCGTAGGTAACAAAGCTGGATTTTACGACATCGAAGCTGAACAATACACCATCATTGATGCAACCGTGAATGCAATTGCTTTTTGCGTATCAAACACCGGAGTTGTGGGTGGTTATCTGGGTACCATGCCAAATCAAGGCGACGGTATGGCGTTGCCCGGAAATGGCGCTTTCCTCTATCGCAGCGGTGTCGGACGAGTAAACCTTTCTGACTTCCTCGACCAGCACGAAATCACTTATCCCGAAGGTTTCACATTCCTTTCGGTAACAGGAATTACTGCCGACGGCAGCAAAATCTGTGGTATCGGAAAAACATCAGATAACCAGACAGTAGGCTTTGTTACCGAAATTCCGGCAATGACCGGCGAAGTATATCCGGTAGAAAACATCACCGCAGTTAATGACATCTTTGGAACGGTTGAAATTAGCTGGGTAGCGCCTTCAGAAGCGCCGGAAACACTTACCGGATTCAATGTGTATTGCGACGACGCGATAGTACATACAGCCGCTGCTACCGAAATATCTTATACACATACCGGTTTAACCGAAGGTACTTATATTTATAAGGTAACCGCCGTATTTGGAAGCGACGAATCGCCTGCAAGCAAATCGGTATCTGTTACGATGGCTCAGCGCAGTTTGCCTTTCCGCGATGGATTTGTACAGCCTTCGCTGGCAAGCACAGGTTGGGATGTTTCGTCCAACACCGTACCTTTTAGCGAAAGCTGGAAATTGGGCAGATCGGGACAGCCGGCACCGTGTGCATTCTTCTTCCCGCCACAATCGGGCGTGTACAGTGAATCGCTTACTTCGCCATTCTTTGATGCTACCGATGTAACCGACCTGTTGCTTCGTTTCAACATGACTCCTTCGGGCATCAATACACCGGAAGACTGGATGAAAATAGAAATTTATGACGGAACTGCATGGCACGAACTTGATAATATTATTGCATGGGGTTCTACTTTCGGTTTCTTTGCAAAAGAATACGATGCAAGCGTGGCAGCCGGTAAAAACGGCATCCGCGTGCGCTTTACCTGCTACGGATCTAACGGCTCCAATTTAAACTGGAATATTGACAACGTTGAAGTATCCGACGCCGAAAACGCATTTGTACCTGCGCCTCCAACTGCCATCGCAGCTGTGTTAGACCGCGAAAAAGACTATGTATTTGTAAACTGGGCTGACGCCAGCGGTATTGCACGGTTTAGCTACTTGTTCACCAGTAATTGGACAGCCAGCTCGACAGGAAATGGAGGGCAACCGTTTATTGCCGCCAGTGTGTATATGCCCGCCGACTTGAAACTGTTTGAAGATTACAAGCTCACAACGCTTTCGTTTATGTTGAGCAACAACAGAACCGAACCCGCAACGTACAAATGGTATGTAATGCAAGATGGCGTAAGGCTGTGCGATGAAGATATTGATACAGGCAACGCAGGCGATAACGAATGGGTAACGGCAACACTGCAAAACCCAATTGATATCGACGTGGACAAACCGCTTTATTACGGAGTAGAAGTAACAACGCACGGCGCAAACGACACTCCTATCGCAACCAGCGACATCTTTAGAGTGGAGACTGACGAAGGAGGTAAGATGCTCTTTATTTCGATGGATGTTGCCGGAGGCAGAGGTGATATTTATTCGGATGACAACGGCGAAACATGGCAAACACTGGATTCGATAATCGACGAAAACAGCAATCCGCTCTATCCGCTCTTCTGTGTTAGAGCAACGGTAGCCAAAGACCCATCGGCAAGCACCCCAGCCGGAATGTGGGGCTACGAAGTGTTGCGAAACGGTGTCCCCATCTTCGTTCAGGAATATGGCGACCCACGGTTGGCAATAACCAGCGCAGCCACTTTTATCGACAGCCATCCGCTTCCGGTTGGCGAAGAGGCCTGTTACGAAGTAAGGTCATTCTATAATAATCTGTTGTTGTCCGAGCCGGTTATGGCTTGCGTTACAGTAGATCCTGTAATCGTGGCGTCGGTAACAGGCGAAGGAACCATCACGCCCGAAGGCGAAACGGTTGTACCATTCGGCGAAAGCCAAGCCTTTATATTTACTCCGGCAGCCGAGTACGTTCTGAAAAAAGTTTTTGTGAATGGCACCAATGTACCCGCCGCAGTTACGGCAGGCAGCCATACGTTTACCAACGTTACGGCAAACCATACCATTGTTGCCAAGTTCGAAAAAGAATCGGGCATCGCCGGAATGGGGAGTACGCAGTTAGCAGCCTATCCCAACCCTGTTGTAAAAGGCGAAACATTAACCGTAACGGTTAACAGCGTTAGTCCAAACAGCATGGTAAGCGTTTACAATGTTATCGGCGTATTGGTAAAAGAAGTTCAGTCTGTGGGCAAAACAGCGTCCATTATAATGGATATGGCTCCCGGAATGTATGTTGTACAGATAAATGGCAGCAAACTTAAAGTTGTTGTGAAATAGCAACAGTTTTTTTCATTGAATTAAAGATTAGATTAAGCAGACAAGTCCGGTTTTTCAACCGGACTTGTTTTTTTATACAGCATGATGCGTAACAAAGATCATTTTATTTCATCGAAATTAAATCTTTTTTCCCAGTCAGTTTAGGTGTAAACCGGTTTAAGAACAGAATAATAAAAAATTCTGGAATTGGTAAATAATAATATATATATTATCTTTGCAAAAAAAACAATATGAAATGTCCTAAATGTCAATCCAAAAGCAGCGTAAAAAGTGATTATATGAAAGGTAATCAGTATTATATATGCAAGGCGTGCAGCTATAATTATACAGTTTGATTATGTAAAAATATCTGCAAAAGAGGCAAAAATGCGTTTTGCTCTGTCACTTTATATTGAATGTCTTGGATTCCATTCAATAGGCAGGCTATTGAATGTGAGTTATGCAACTGCAATAAACTTGATAAAAAAGTTCGGGTTAACCCTGTCGTCTATCCGTAATAGCAAAACCTGTCAGCGTTATGGAGCTGAACGAAATGTACACTTATGTCAGTTCAAAAAAACTATAAATGAATGTTGATTAGTTTTGATAGAAACGCAGGAGAATACGTTGATTTCGTTGTTGGAGATCGAAGTACAAATACAAGGATGAAACTGTGGAATAAAGTCAAAGTATTTGCAACAGGTTTTGTTGCAACAGATTATTGGAAATAATATAATGAAATGATACCTGCTGAAAAATTACTTCAAACTAAGTCTGAAACATTTACAATTGAGAGCTATAATGGTCAGATAAGGCATTTTCTTGCCCGTTTCAGACGAAAAACAAAGTATTATTCAAAAAGTGTTGAAATGATCACTCTTTCGCTTCAACTACTTATGGCTAAAAGAAATAAATCAATATATGCAAATTTACTAATTCCGCGATTTGATAACTGACAAATTGGTATTTACGTATAATTTAATTTTTGACATATTGCTTTTTGGGGCAAAGATATTTTCATTTTCAATTTTCCATTCGTAGAAGTGTCGTCCTTGCAGGGTTTTGCTTAGCATGAGTATAAAAATTTTTATCATAATTTTTCAGCATTGAGGTTGAACATTTTCATCAATTAGCTTGTTACTACTAAACAACATCTTTTCCGAATAAAGAAAGGATGGACAATGAATAGAAACAAATATCTTTTGAAACTTACGCAGTTTCAGTTTGCAAAGCGAGTATAAACTAATTGGTACTTATTTTAAAAAGTATGCTATTTATATATATCCATAATTGATATATCACATTCGTAATTACACAATAATAACTAATAATATTAAACTGAATATTAATAACAGATGTTACACACAGCATGTTTTATAACGCCATTAGGCGTTGTAAAAAAGTAACATCATTGCCAAAATAAAAACAACACAAAACAACCATTTACAATGAAAAAACTCTATTCAAGCATACTGTTTCTTTTACTATTTCTGTCGACTGTTGTGGCGCAGAATCCCAACGGATATTACAACAGCGTGAGCGGTAAAAAGAAAGATGCGCTCAAAACAGCTCTGCATCAAATTGTACGGAACCACACGCGCCTCGAATACGGCAGCTTGTGGAACGTTTTTTCGCAAACCGACAAACGCGCCGACGGCTCGGTGTGGGATATGTACTCCAACATCGTGCGCTATTATCCGAGCACGTCGGGATTGAATCGTGAGCACTCGCTCCCCAAAAGCTGGTGGGGCGGCAACGAAAATGCTGCTTACACGGACATCAATCATCTTTATCCGTCGGATGCTGCCGCCAACACCGCGAAGTCGAACCTTCCGTTGGGCGTTGCCGGAAGCAACACTTCGTTTAACAACGGCGTGAGCAAAGTTGGACGAAACACTTTTCCGGGTTACACAGGCAATGTATTTGAGCCTGCCGACGAGTACAAGGGCGACTTTGCCCGCACCTATTTCTATATGGTTACCTGTTATCAGGATTTCACGTGGAAATATCTTTACATGATTGACAACAACATTTATCCTGTTTTGAATGAATGGGCTGTAAATATGCTGCTGCAATGGCATCGCAACGACCCTGTAAGCCAAAAAGAACAGGAGCGTAACGAAGCGGTTTTCCGTATTCAGAACAATCGCAATCCATTTATCGACTATCCCATTTTGGCTGAACACATTTGGGGCAACAAAATGAACGACGCCTTTGTACTCAATACAGTTATCGAAGATCCCGTATTGATTACGCCCACCAACAATACAATACTTGAGTTTGGAACCGTTGTGGCAGGCATGAGCCGAACAATGGAATTGAATGTAAGAGGCACCAATCTTACGGGGCAATACCTTACGGCTGTTTTGTACGGCGCCAATTCAAATGTGTTTTCAATCAATGCAACCCGTATCCCTGTTGCTGCTGCGAATACGCAGGAAGGCTACAATTTGAAAGTGATTTATTTGCCAAAGGAAATTGCCGAAAGTCATACTGCTTCGATTATTATTTATGATGGCGGCATATCGGGCAGCGTGATGGTAAATATTTCGGGCAAAAGCATTGCAACAGGTTCAGTAGTGCCGCCCTTTGCACTTCCTGCCACCAACATTACGGCTACAGGCTTCAAAGCCAACTGGGAAGAAACTGTCGGCACCGAATCGTACACACTCGAAGTTTGGACAGTTAATAATGGAGTTGCCGAAATAGTGCTTTCGCAGGATGAAATTTTAGGCAACTCGTTTGAAGTTAAAGAAATTGCTACCAACGTCGAATATTCGTATCAGGTGCGACGCTGGGCAAATGGCATGTTATCAGAGCCGTCGAACACAGTTCAGGTTTATGTTACAACCGATATTGAATCGCAAAAAGCTGTGCCCAATATTCTTGTTTACCAAAAGGACAACACCATAGTTGTACGCAACAACAACCATCAAACCGAGAAAGTTGAGATATACAATTTGCTTGGAAAACGTCTTTACACAAGCAATGTTAAACCCAATGCTTCGATAGCAGTTCCGATGACAAAAGGTATTTATATTGTAAAAAGTTTGGGTGAAGTGAGGAAAGTTGTTTTGAAATAGAGAATTGCAGGGGCTGAGTGTACCATGCCCTAGAATGTGGATAACACAGAGAAGCAAAATTTTTATATGTGTTATTTTCATTCATATAACAATCCGCGAAAATCGAAAGGAATATCAGCGAGTTGCAAGCGACGGAAAAGTACCCTGTTGCTGCTGGGCAACCTCGTAGAGCAATCCGGCATCCTGATACCGATACAGATGGACGTGCAGTACAACGCTTCGGCGGGAATTTCCATCAATCAGGTGTTGTATAACCAAACCGCGCTGACTGCTCTCGAAACAGGCGGAACTTGCCGCAACGCTCGGCGTGGGAAAGGCGAAGGAGAAAATTGCCCCCAAAGTTGTCAAGTTATACTTTCTCGCGCAGACATCCGCCGAAAAAATCGACTTGACAGGAGGCAACATGGAGTGCACCCAACGCATGACAGACATTGTTAAAAAGCAGATAGATAACGGCATAGGCAAGCAGGTAGACTATGACCGCATCATGGTGTCGTTGCAAAACCTGCAAACACAGCTGGAGAATAATCGTGCGCACCTGACTTCAACTCTTTGATTTTGATTATTTTTAATTCACTGCAAATGGCATTGTTATAAGTTTTACATCATCGATTTCTATGACGCAAGTCAAAAAAGAGTAGCTTTACTGCATGTTTATACACAAAAAGAAGAAGCGATCAGGTACGATAAGTATTATTGTCGAAGACAATACGCAAAGGTTGTTTTCAGAAATTGAAGATCATCGGTATCAGTTCTGACGAAAAAGAAATATCAGCTTTGTGTCAAGAAAATCAAAAACGGATAGATTTGCACTGTGAAAATCGGGATATGTTTCTTGAATCAAAGCGTCACAGAGAAGAAAAGCAGGTTACGGAGTATTTTTTGAACATCGTTGAAAACATCCAGCTCAACGGCACACAACTTATATTAAATGAGACGTTTAGACTTATTGGTTTTGATACCATAAATAATGAGGCATTGAGACATTTGGTTGTAGCCCGACTGTGTCAGCCAAGCAGTAAGACAGGTACAGTTGACTATTTGAAGTCCTACTTTGATGAAGATGTGGAACTACATAAGATTTACCGCTATTTAGACCGTTTACATAACAGTTTACAGGATAAAATCCAAAAAATCAGTGTAGAACTAAGGTAATCGCATCAAATATGGATTAATTTTTTTAGATATTGTATATCTAAAGCGGCTATGTATAATCTTTTCTTCAAGTTGAGTTTATCCTTTTGTTTAGCAACAATTTGCAGGGCAAATTTTCTAACCACCTATAGATTTGCCGGTGCATGCCCACTTCTGGCCCTGCACACATATTCCCTGAAAGTAACATCCAAATGCCAATGTATACTGTTTTCAATAGACCTGTGATCCCTGACTAAAAAACTATAATAACGAGCCTTATCTATATATTCATAGGGCAACCGCATCAACTTTTCTGTATTTTCCGCATATATGAGAAATCTAAAGCCGTTTTGTATTGTCTTTTTTTTAAGGATAGTTTGTCGTCTGCCTTTAAAATAATCTGCAAAACGAACTTTCTGAGAGTTGCCAGATTT
>JAITVO010000299.1 GCA_031285765.1 Cytophagaceae bacterium
TGCCCCATTGCTGCTGATGCCGCATCTCTATTAACAAGGGGATTAATCCCCTTGTCAGGATGAACGGTTGAGCAGGTGTAAATGTGCGTTTCAATACTATTTTCCGAAGAAGTCTAATATAATTATACTCACCTGCTTAATGGTTTTTGTGCAAGATAAATTGTTGCTATGCCAAAAGTTTGGCGCAGACTGCAAATCGGCATCAAACCTGCTTTAACCAGTTCCTGTTCAAACAGTTCTCCTTCGGGAAACTGAATTACAGAGGATGCAAGATAACGATAGGCTTTACGGTCGCCCGACACAATGCCTCCCCACCAAGGCAGGATTTTGGTAAAATAAAACATGTAAAGCTGTTTTACGGGAAACTTGGCAGGTTTCGAAAATTCGAGCACTGCCATCTTACCACCCGGCTTGAGTACGCGTGTCATCTCGGTTAAACTTCGGGTAAGGTTCTCGAAGTTGCGTACGCCAAATCCTACTGTTACTGCATTAAATGTATTGTTGGCAAAAGGCAGTTCGTCGGCGGCAGCTATTTTGGGGAAGACAGTCATCTGCAAGCGCCTTTTTTTTATCTTTTTGTAAGCGATTTCGAGCATCTTTGTAGAAATATCCACAGCATAAACGCTGACTGGCTTCAATGCCGAAAGCGCCAGTGCCAAATCGCCTGTGCCTGTTGCTACATCTAACAGAACAGGGTTTTTTATGTCGTCAAGCAGGTGAACAACTTTTTTCCGCCAGCACCGGTCGATGCCGAGCGACAGTGTATGGTTGAGCAGGTCGTAATGGGTTGCGATGCCATCGAACATTTTTACAATTTGTTCTTCTTTGCTTTCGCTCCTGTCGTGATAAGGCTTTATTCTGTTAACTGTATCTTTCAATTTTATTGATGCCGATTTTGTGATAAAAACAAGTGAAACACGGGAGCAAAGATAGATGTTGTATTCAGATTTGTGCACTCCAAAAATTATAATTTGGTGGGGGAAGTATGTAATTTATATTTGATAAAAACAATACTAAGTATGTGAGTAAAGTTAATTCATAAGTAAATCTCCGTATATTTTCCGTAAGTTGCGCTTCGCTTGCATACGGTTATGAAGATTAGGCTTTTCAAGCCAAGTGCGTAACATGAGTTAATAAACCATGTTACGCAGAAACTGTACAGTAGGGATGCGCGATGGCGTGTCTGAAATAGTCATTTTTCAAATTTCACAATCATATCAATACCTGTATCTTTTACGCTGCCTTTGATAAGCCTCAGTGATATGCGACGTGTAAATTCGTATTCGAGTGTTATAATTTCGGGAGTTATATTACCGGCGTCGCCCTCTCCAAAACTCCGCTTATAGGTTACAAAAAGATTATTTGTAAGATATTTTCCAACCATAAAGGTGGCATTTTGCCAGTTGTCGCCCGCTTCAATTTCAATCATATCTAAATGAAGCGTATTCCCAAGTGTTTTCGACATCTGCGAAGTCAACAATCCCGAAAGCATTTTCGAGGGCAGATTGTTTGTTACGCCTTCCTGATTGCCAAAACTTAATTCGTCGAACGACTGCCCAAAAACGATGTACGACACAGCGTCGGCTTCGGAAATCGACTGTCCGTCGAGCACAAATTCAATGTTGGGGTCAGCCAGCTTGCCGCCTATCGACAGCTCCAGTTCGCGCTTTTCGCGTGCAGGTGTGTGAAATACGTATGAAGCCTTCAGTTTCAGTTCGGGGTTAAACTTAGTTCCGCCTGTAAACACAATTTCGCCTTCTTGGATGCCTAATTTTTTCCCGTAAAGCGCATAAAATCCGCGCTGAATGCCCAATATACCGAACAGTTCAAAATCGTCGTCTGTCTTCACAATATCAAGATTTCCGTAGAGTTCAATCTGCATGTCGTCCGATTTTATCCAAATATTGTGGGGCATATCCAATTTAAGCGTTCCTGTAAGTTGCTGTAAAAATGGCGGCCGGTTCGACGATTGAAGCATCAAGGAGTCGGGAATGGTAAACCGCACCGTATCGCCCTGTTCCAACCTGTTTGCTTCGTCGTGCAGAGCTTTCACCAAAAGCGGTTCGCCGCTTGCTGTCGTCCCACTCGAAGTCATATCCATAATGGCAGGTAAATTAATGTTGGCACGAAGTGCAGTAATGTTTCCCCAAAACGAGGGAACGTTTTTTTCGCTCTTAAAGAAAATATCCGCATTGATTTGCGCTTCGTGGTCGCGATGATTCGACAGATAGAAATCTTTGGCTTTAAGCATAACATCGGCGCTCTGTATTTTTCCGGATGTTATTGCCGAATCAAGTTTCAAATTTCCCTGCGCCAGCAAACTCCCTCGTAAATGGCGGATAAAAAGCGAATCAAGCTTAATATCGGTATCGTTCACCAGCAGTTTCAGCCTTATATCGCGGTAATTTATACCGTAGCGGGGAAGTGGAAGCGTGCCCTGCGAAAAATTGACAGCTCCTTTAACCGACGGCGCAGAGAGTGTGCCTCCAATGTCAAGATTAACGTCAATAACTCCATCGGGCAGTACATCGGACATCGGCAGCAGAAAGTTTTTCAATTGCACCTTGTTTGCCAGCGCTTCGGCAATCAGAGTTTCATTCCACGACACAACAAGACTGTCGCGAAACTGCGCCGTCAAGGGCGACTTTACGTTCAATAAAATGGAGTCGCCGGCAGGATTGTGTACGGCAACATTCAACAATACGGTATCACCCGGATAATGCAGATTGACGGCAATGTTTTGAATATTTACGGGGTCGAACTTGAAGCCCGAAACAACGCTGTTACCCATAACGGAGAACCGTTTGGCATCGACGCCAACTGTAAGACCCAAATTTACTTTGCCTCCGATGGACTGCGTCATTAAACCCATCTGCGAAAGCAACGCAAGTTCAAAGTCTTTAATGGAAGCGTCAAGCACAATGGAGTCAGGCATCGACACATAAGCATCGGCATTTATCATGAAAGAAGAATCTTTTTGATTGACCATGCTGAAATTGCGCAATGTTGCAATTGAATCGCCGTAAGTGATAATGGCAGGCGCATTGTTGAGCCGCAGATTGGCAAATGGCGTGTCGAAATCGAGGCGGTTCAGTAAAACGTCAATCCGGTTTCCCAAACTGCCCGATGCCTGCAATGCCGCCTGCATATCGTTGTGAAACGCGGCAGTCAGCGAAGCGCTAATCAGGGTATCGTTCAACGCGGCAATCAAGGTTGTTGTGTCGATGTGCAACGATGAGGCGTCAATATCTGTTAAGCCCGCAACGATTTCGGCAGATATTTTCTTAGCAATCACTCGTCCTCCGCCTTTCAGCCCTATTGCACCAACCGAAAACGTTGTGTCCATATTGAATCTCAGCACATCCGCCGCAATATTGAAGTTGAGCGAATCGATACTGCCCAACGCCTTACCCTGCAAAAGCGCTCTGCTCCAGTTTACGGGAGTTGCAAAATAATGCTGAAATGCTTCCGCATTGTATATATTTCCAACAACATCAGCGTCAAGCATACCGTTTTTACCGTAAAATCCTGCTAAAGCAATTGCCAGCGACCTGTTAACAAGCCTAAGCGAATCAAGCGTAATGTCGCCCCTGTTGTAGTCGCCGTTAAAAACAAGCGTATCCACAGCAATATGCTCAACCGTTGAGGCAAACATCTTTCCTTTAAAAGAAGCCTGCATTACATCGGGCAAAAGCCCTTTCCCATTAGTATATAGCACGAGCGAAACCAGCGTACTGTCTATCATATCGGGCAATAACCGATGAACGGCAAGCCGGTTGGTTTGCACGCTTACGCTAAATGGAGTGTTGTCCAATTCCGTATCAAATACGGCTTTCGTCGATAGTGCACCAAACATCCCCGCAAGGTTCACATTGGCGTTAACAGCGCCTCCCGCATAGCCAACAGCAATATCGCCTCTGTCCAGCACAATATTGTCCCAGCCTGTACCCGCCAGCGAGCCGGCTATTTGGAGCGGAACAGCATCGCGAGTAATTCCGTTTCCATTAATATGGATGTCGGCATTGGCAGTGAGCTGTGCGGGAGCCATTTCAATCCATGTGTGTGGGCGAATATTGACTAATTTCACATTCATATTGAGCAACGCTGCATGGCGCAACGAATCGGTTATCAATGCCGACAGATTGTCAACGCCGCCCGACAGCGAAAGTGATTCATCAGCGTAAGCCAGATTTAAATTCAAGTTCAGCCGGTTTTCGTTTTCCGATACATACAGACTGAAATCGGGCTTAACAGGAATGGTTATATCGGGCAGAACAAAATCAAATTCACCGATGTCAATTTGGGGTAACTCAATCACTGCATCAAAGTTTTCCACATTTTTGTATTCGGCTTTCGCCGATATGCGGTTCAATGCTGTGGCAAGATGGAAATTACTCACTTTCCACCTTTCGTTGTTGAAATCAGCATCCACACTCAAATTTTTCACTGCAAAGTCTGGATTTTGCGTAACGAAGGTAAAACAGCTCAACGATGCCGACATATTATTGTTTTGCGTAAATTGCCCACCCACAGCAATGCGTATATCTGCAATACTTTCGGGCGTCAGTGCGGAAGTATCTTTAATGGTAACAAGCCCGTTGTCTATGCGCAACATTCCCAGAAAAATTGAAACAGGCAGTGAGGTTGCTTTCGCAGATGTGTCGGTGGTATCAGGCTCGCTTTCGGGTATCAATCGTGCAAAATTCCATGCGCCGTCGGCTTCCACCGCAAGATGTGCCGCAGGTTTGTACAAAACAACGGAATCCACATGCGCCTCCCCACGCAGCAGGCTGAGAAGCGAATAGTGAAGCGACAGTTTTTCGAGAGCAAGGAGCGTATCGCCATTTTCAAACGTAACAGCAATATCATTCAAATACAGGCTCGAAAAAAGTGAGCCACCAATTGCACCAACCGAAACATTTCCGTTCACGCTGTTATTAACAATACGGAGCGCTTTATCTTTCGCAAAATTCTTGACCCAAGGCGTTTGTATCAACAGCAGAACAGCTATTACCAGCATTAGCAACGATAATAATATCCAACCGAATATCTTAAAAATTATCTTCATCAACAAAGCGATTAAGCCGATAAGGGTGCGAAATTAGTAAAAAACAATCGTTCCATTACGCCAAAAACATTTATATTGGCTTCTTGGTTCACTTTGTTGAAAAGAATAATCGGTTTTTTGAGTAGAGGCGGTAAATTAAAACACGGATATTCTGTTATAGAACACGGAGTGCTCGAAAATTGGAGAACGCGGATAAACGCGGATTTTTTTATCCGTGAAAATCCGCGTTTTCGGTGTTCTAAAAAATATCGCAATTACCTTTTTCTCCACCCAATCAACTTTGCTACATCGGTTATTGGCAGCGGTGCAATCGACAGAAGTATTACCCAGAGCCAGTGAGCGCTGTCGAGCGGAACTACGTGGAATACGTTGCCAAACGCAGGAATCAACAAAACTGCCAGCATCAGGGCGGTTACAAGAGCCATCGCGCCAAGCAGATATTTGTTGCTGAAAAATCCGCGTAAGGCTGAACGGTTGCCCGAACGTACGCCAAATATCATCGTAAGCTGTGTGAATGCCAGCACGGCAAAAGTCATGGTTTGCGCCTGCTCAACGCTATTCTTCAGTCCTATAACGTAAGCCACGAGCGAAAGTGCCGCTACCATCAAGCCTTGTAAGGCAATACGAATGGTAAATGGGCGCGTCATAATCCCTTTGCGGGAATCAATGGGTTTGCGTTTCATCACATTAGGGTCGGCGGGATCAACGCTAAGCGCGAGGGCTGGCAAACTGTCGGTTACAAGGTTTATCCACAATATATGGATGGGCAGTAGCGGCGACGCCCAGTTGGCTATTACGGCAACAAACAGTACGAGAATTTCGCCAATGTTGGTCGAGAGCAAAAACTGAATGGCTTTCAAAATATTATCGTAAATACGGCGTCCTTCTTCGACAGCGGTTACGATGGTGGCAAAATTATCGTCGGTAAGCACCACATCGGCGGCTTCCTTCGATACGTCGGTGCCTGTGATGCCCATTGCCACGCCTATGTCGGCAAGTTTCAGGGCAGGAGCGTCGTTTACGCCGTCGCCCGTCATTGCCACTATGTTGCCGTTTGCCTGAAACGCCCTTACAATCCGCACTTTGTGTTCGGGCGAAACGCGGGCATATACCGAAATGTCGTTTACTTTTTCGCGCAGTTCCTTGTCCGATATGTTTTCAATCTCCACGCCAGTCATCGTAAGGTCGTCCTTTTGTTTAATGCCCAGCGTTTCGGCAATGGCAACGGCGGTTATGCGGTGGTCGCCCGTAATCATCACGGGTTTGATGCCTGCCGAGCGGCACTTTTCAACAGCGGCTTTCACCTCCTCGCGCGGTGGGTCAATCATGCCAACCATCCCCACAAAAATTAAATCCTTTTCGAGACTTTCGGATGTTACCTTTTCGGGAAGCCCGCCAATCTGTTTTGTAGCCATTGCCAGCACGCGCAGGGCATTTTCAGCCATATCGCGGTTTGCTTTGGCAATACGGCTTATGTCGTCGGAGGTCAGTTCGCGCACTGTGCCGTTGTCGTAAATCCCTGTACATCGCGCGAGCAACTCGTCAACGCCGCCTTTTACGGCAACCATAAGGTTTATGCTGTCGCGATGAACGGTGCTCATCAGCTTTCGGTCCGAGTCGAAAGGCACTTCGGCTATTCGCGGAAGCTGTTCTTCGAGCCTGCTCTTTACCAGATTGTATTTAACGCCCAAATCCAGGAGCGCGGTTTCGGTGGGGTCGCCCACATTATCGTCGGCGCCCGTACCAAGTTTGGCGTCGTTGGCAAGAATAGCGATTTTTATCAGTAACTCTTTATCGGCAACTGCTTTGTTGCCGTTAACATCCGCAACTGCGCCATCGACAAAGGTTTTAACCACCGTCATGCGATTCTGCGTAAGCGTACCTGTTTTGTCGGAACAGATAACCTGCGTGCTGCCAAGAGTTTCGACCGACGGAAGTTTACGTACAATGGCGTTGCGCTTTACCAATCGCTGCACGCCTACGGCAAGTACAATGGTCGATACGGCGGGTAATCCTTCGGGAATGGCGGCTGCGGCAAGGCTTACGGCTATCATGAACATATCGAGCAGTTCGCGTTTGTAAAGTATCCCGACAAGGAAAATTACAGCGCAGATGCTCAGTGCGGCAATGCCAAGTATTTTGCCAAGTTTGTCTAACTTTTGCTGCATGGGTGTTTTGGTGTCGGGCACCGATTGTATCATGGAGGCGATTTTGCCTACTTCCGATTCCATTCCGATGGCTGTTACGATGCCTTTGCCGCGACCGTAGGTTACGCTGCTTGACGCAAAGGCCATGTTGTCGCGGTCGCCTACCGATACATCACCTTCAATGGCTTCAGTAAACTTGTCTTCGGGCACCGATTCACCTGTCAGCGCCGATTCCTGCACCTTTATATTGATGGCTTCCACCAATCGAACATCGGCGGGCACGGCGTCGCCTGTATCAAGAATCACAATATCGCCCGGTACCAAGTCGCGCGATTCGACCACCCGTACCTGTCCGCCACGCAGCGCCTTGCATTGCGGCGACGACAGTTTTTCGAGCGCTTCGAGCGACTTCTCGGCTTTTGCCTCCTGTGCCACACCAATAACGGCGTTGATGATAACGATGGCAAGGATAATGATTGCGTCGGTAAAGCCCTCGCCTTCGATATGCCCTACAACGCCCGAAATACAGGCTGCAGCAAGCAGTACGATAATCATAAAACTTTTGAACTGGCTGAGGAATTTCACCAGAAGCGACGTCCGTTTCTGTTTTTTAAATTCGTTGTAGCCGTAGCGGTTGTGCCGTTCGGCAACTTCGCGGTCGTCAAGACCTGTGTTAATGTTTGTTTCGAGCGTTTGCTCAACCTCCTGCGGGGGAAGGTTGAAAAAATTTTTTATGTCCATGCTATTCAATCTAAATGCTTGTAAAAGTCATAATATTCTATCTGAAAAAGCGCCCGAAATTATGAAGTTATTTTTGAATTAACAAATGAATTATACTCAACAGGAAATGAATTGCAAATAACAGAGGATTCCAGTTTTATTTATTGACAAGGGGATTAATCCCCTTGCTGCTTTTATTCGCAAATCAATTTTGTTTGAGTATAATTGTGGTGGGGATAATTGAATGATGTTACGCATTGGTTATACTTTATAACGCCGTCAGGAAGCATATACGGGGCGGGCGCACTCTGTCCATACGGAATATCTGTTTCTACAGCAGTATCAGATGTTTTGAGGCTGCGCAAAAATTATTCTTGAATACGGATGATGCAGATTATTGAATGTAGTATGTATGTGATGTTCAAAAATATCTTACTTGTAAAAGTTCCTTGTAAACGAAAAACTTTCTGGACGTTTAAGTATTTTTCGCAGTATAAATGCTTTCATAAATCCCAATCCGTACCCAAATAGTTGTGTAAACGAAGCAATAACGGCTAATAATGCTGTTGCAACTTCTTTTGTTTGAAAAAGCGCATGAAGAAAAAACATAATGGGCATTATTGCTAAAAGCAGTAACGCAAAGGGATACATGCACAACAGCAATATGATAAAAATATGTCCCATTGCAAACAGTGAAGGCAGCCAATGAACAAGTTTTATGGTTCCGGGATGACGCATATCGAGGTTGATGCGAGCCATTCCGGAGTTAAACACCTGTTTGTAAAACGAACGGAAACTGTTTCGCCGTTTGTGATAAACAAATGCTTCGCGAATCAGGCGGGTTGAGTATCCATGTGCAAGTGTCCGCATACTGAAATCAAGGTCTTCGCCAAATCGCATTTCCGAAAATCCGTTCAATGTGCAAAAAACGGCGGCGCGTACACCCAAATTATAGCTCCGCGGATAAAAAATATCCATCCGTTCTTTTCCACCTCTGATGCCTCCGGTTGTTAAAATGCTGCTCATTGCATAGCCAATGGCTTTTTGAATGGTATTGAACGACTCGTGCGCTTTGTCGGGACCTCCAAAACAGTCGAAATTGCAGCTGTCGATAGCTTTTTCAACTGTTTCCAAATAGTTGGGAGGCAAAATGCAATCCGAGTCAAGGTAAATAAGCCAGTTGCCTGTTGCTTTTGCTGCGCCTGCATTGCGGGCAGGTCCCGGTCCCGTATTGTTTTGTACAATGTATTGAACGGGTAATAATTTTTCGAAATGGCTGCAAACAGTTTCGGAGGTTTCGACAGAGCCATCTTCAACAACAATTATTTCAAAACATGGACGGGTTTGTGCAGCAAGCGACTCAAACAGTTCGCCAAGCTCGTCGGGACGATTATATACAGGTATAATAAACGAAATGTGGTTCATCAATATTTTTTATATTTTGCCGACAAAGATAAAGGTTACTGACGGAATGTACTGCATACAAGCTGTATTAATTTGCATATAACGATATTTTACATTATACATTTCCATATTTAATTATCAATTTCCTCCCATTCGCTCCCGACAAACACCAGCGAATCGATCGACGCAGCAATTCCTCCTACAAGCCCCAGCCCGCCGTTAATGTTCGAGTGTATTTTTATGGGATCAACCACCAGCAAAGTGTAATTGTAGTTGGCAATAATACGGCTTCGCAGGTAATAATAGTAATCAGCCGTGAGCGAAAGCAGCCTGAAGGTAATCCGTTTTTTTTGCCTTGCCTGAGGCGCATCAACATACCATGCCGGCATACGCACCTTTAATGTGTGAGTTGCGCCATTGATTTTGAAATCGGAAAACGTACCTTTGAAGTCGATACTGCCCAGTAAACTTCCTTCGTTGTCGCGAATAAAAAACAGAGAGTCGGTTTTCAAATAATTTACCGCATTTTGCAAATAGCTTGTAGCGTTGTCTGTTTTGTTCCACATCTCTTCGGTGATAATGAGCTGGTAATAATTTGCTGCATCCGGTGCATCGTAAAACAAAAGTCCGCAGTCGATATACTCTGTTCCAGCGTCGCGAACTCTCACCGTATCTATTTGTTGTATCGACGCCACAATCGGTATTTCGGTTGAGCCTGTAACACGGTTTCCCTTGCTGTCGCCGGCAATTATACTGAACGAATTTCCGGCGCGTACCGATATATCGTTGCGCACAGCCCAGTTGTTTCTGAATGGGTAGGGAAACGAATCCAAACGGATGCCGTTGCGTTCAACAATTACATATCCGTTATATACTCTTTCGAATGCATCAGGCGAATCGAATGGTACGCTACGGCTCAAATGGACGCTAAAAACCGAATCGGCTGTGAGAAAAGCAAACAGCACTGGCTGATGCTCTTCGTCGCTTTCAAATTCGTCAGTAAGAGCGCTGCATCCTGCCAGTAACAGCAGTAACAAAAATGTAGTTAGCATTAGTAAATGTATATTACATCGGTGTGTATTATGCAAAAACATAAAATTAGTGGTTAATGATTAGTGGTTAATGATTAATAGGCGGCATTTGGTTGTAATACACATTTGCAAAACATGCAATAGAGTATTGTGAACTGTTTTTGCCCACTTGCGTAACGCGCAGCAGGGCGTGCAGAACTTTTTTATACACTTGCGCAACGCGCAGCAGGGCGTGTAGAACTTTTTTATGCACTTGCGCAACGCGCAACAGGGCGTGTAGAACTTTTTTGCCCACTTGCGCAACGCACAGCGGGGCGTGTAGAACTTTTTTATGCACTTGCGCAACGTGCAGCATGGCGTGTAGAACTTTTTTATACACTTGCGCAATGCGCAGCAGGGTATATGCAAATATAAATATATATTTATACGGATATAATGCCATCATAATTTATAATTCGTAATTATTTAAAACCGGAATGTATATTTTATATACGGTATAGGGAACGAAAAAATACTCAGCTGTTCAAGTGTCCGTGCCATGCCTTGCGCTGTGTTTTCACCTGCCGAGTAATAGAGCATGTACGGATTGCTTCTGCCATAAGCGTTGATAACTCCAACACCCCATTCGCGTACTGTTTTTCGTACCGTTCTTTTATAGTTCATCCCTGCGTCGAGCCGATGAAAAGCGGGCATACGGTCTCCATTTATCGAAGCAACGCTTTCCGAATAGCCCAACTCTTTTGTATCGCCAAAAAAAGGAAGGTCGGGAGCATAATATCTTTCGGATGCAAGCGTAACAGGCGTACCCGTGCCAAATGTCCACATTGCGCCCACATCAAATTTGTCGTTGAAACGGTAATTGGCAACTATACTAAGGTCGTGGCGACGGTCATAACGATCGGGGAACTCGCGCCCTCCGTTCAGTTCGGCAAACAGGTTGGTAGTTTTTGCTATTGTGTAGCCAATCCAGCCGGTAAGTTTGCCACTGTTTTTACGGATAAGCAGTTCAACACCGTTCGAAATGCCTGTGCCCGATGTCAGTTTGTCCTCCCAATCGGCGCTGCTGTCAAAGAAACTTGCACTTTCCCTGTATCGGATAATATTCAGAAGCCATTTGTGATAAACATCCACACTTGCCGAATACATGCCGCCTCCGCCAATTTCTACATCCACGCCGGCAGTTGCCTGAACAGCCCTTTTGGGTGGAATATTATCGGTAACCGGAAGCCAAATGTCGGTTGGCAAAGAAATATTCGATGAGCCAACCATGTGAATAAACTGCGACATGGCTCCAACCGCTCCTCGCGCATTGATACGCGGCGCAACAATAAACCGCGCAGCCAGTCGTGGCTCTGCCGACATGAAATATCTGCTTTCGCCTTTAAACATAATAACTCTGCCTCCGGCGTTTACATTCAGCCGTCGCCCAATGCCGAACTCATTTTCGTAATATGCATGGTGCTCCCATCCTGCAAGCGTTATTCCTGAAATATTGGTTTGCGTTTCACCGCTTTCGTCCGACCGCACAACGATATCGAATCCCGGATTAAAGTTGTGCCGCACGGTTTGCAGTCCAAATTTCGACAAACTACCACCGTTGTGCCAGTAATCAAAGTCAATTTTAAAGTTTATGTCCTCAATTCCGCTTTCGTAATCCTGCTCGTAAGTGCTCCAACGGTTAACGGTATGGTTATTTCGTACCATGCCAATATTAAAGTCGTAATTGGAATAAGTAAGCGTGGCATTTGCAAAAAAATTGCTGCTCAACACGCGGTTCCATCGCAGTGCAAAAATACGGTTGCCCCATGCAGCGTCGTTTCTGTCATTCTTTTCGTTTTGTTCGCGCCCCTGTTCGTCCACCACAGCAACGTAGTTATAGGTAGTGTAGTAGCGGTCGCGCCCCCAATAGCTGCTTAAATATAGATGATTTTTGTCGTTCAATGTAAAATTGAACTTGCCATTAAAATCGTAGAAATAGTAATTCGATTTCTCGTCCAAGTTTCTTTGAAAAAGCCCTCCAAAAGCGTCAAGATAAGTTCGGCGGAAAAAAATTGCGAATCCCATCCTGTTTTTTATGATGGGACCGTTCAACGTAATGCCCGACGACAATATACCAATACTTGCCGAACCTTTAATTCGCTCCCTGTTTCCCTCCGCCATGCGCACATCAATTACCGACGAGAGCCTTCCGCCGTAGCGGGCAGGAAATCCACCCTTGAGCACCGCTACGTGGCTCACCGCATCGGCATTGAATATCGAAAAGAAGCCAAGTAAATGTCCTATGTTGTACACAGGCACATCATCAAGCAGAAGCAGGTTTTGGTCGGTACCGCCTCCCCTCACATAAATACCCGTAAAACCTTCGCTGTCGCCCTGAATACCCGGAAGCATCTGTATGTTCTTAATCAAATCGGCTTCGCCCATTAGCGCAGGCTTGTCCTTTATCTCCTCAATAGGAAAAACAAAAGCGCCCATTGCCTGAATATTTTTCAGCTCGGCAAAACGGTTTCCCATCACCGACACTTCTTTCAGCTGCAACGCCGAAACAAGATTCAGGTTCAGCACAGTATCGGCAGTCAGTGTAAACTGTATCGACGCAGGGCTGTATCCCACATACGAAGCGTTCAGCCGGCATCTTCCTGCGGGAAAAGCAATGCTGAAGTAGCCATAATTATTGCTCACAGTTCCAAAATAGTTTGCTGGATTGTAAACACTTGCAGCAGGGAGTCTTTCGCCGGTGCGGGCATCCAAAATATATCCGCTAACAGTATATTGCTTTGCAACAACAACCTCAGCAGGCTGCAAAATGATGCGGTTGTTTTTTACAAGATGGTCGAACGGACATTCTGCAAAGACCGTGCGCAAATGTTCGAGCAGTGTTTTTTCTTCATTGGCAAAAACAATATTGTCATACAGGCAAAGCCGCGAACTGTAGCTTACAATCCAGCCCGTAAGCCCTTCGAGATATTTAACAGCTTCCTGCGATGTGCCTTTGAACTGCCCGGTATGTACGCGGGGCGTGCCGTCGCCCTGCGCCAACAACGAAAAAAAGGCTGTTCCTGCAAGAAGAACAACCATAACACTGTGTTTTAAATATCTTAATATAAAGCTGTTTATCAGGAACATTCCATTAAGTTTGTTCCCCGCAAAGTTAGTCAGAGATTGTCAATATTCCATTATTCAACTCAAACTTTTTTTCAAAATGCAGCGCAAGTTCATCAATAATTTCATTCAGCGGCATTTCCTTAAAGCTGGTAGTAACTGTAACATCGCTCTTGGCGTTAATTTTAACCGATTTTATTTCGGGAAAATACTCTTGCAAAATACGGACGCTCTCCTTAATATTAATATTATTAAACTCAAGCAAACCCGTTTTCCACGATAAAAAATTAGGATTTGCAATGATCCCTTTCTCAAGCGTCTGTAAGCCGGCAACAGCCCATTCGCCTTCTTTCACCGTAAGCTGTTCTTTATTTTTTCCGAAAAGAACTTTTCCATGCGTTACGCTCAACTGAACAGAGCCATCGTCGCGACTGCCGTCCAAGTTAAAAGCTGTGCCCAGCACCTTTACCGAAACAATTCCAACATCAACTCTGAAAGGTTTTTCGCCGGGAGTAACTTCAAAGTATCCTTCGCCTGTGAGCGCTACTTTCCGTTCTTTTCCACTAAAGGCATTGATGAATGTAAGCGATGAGTTTCGGTTCAAAAACACGACACTTTGGTCAGGTAATACGATGGAGTCGGCTGAAGTTCCTGTTTCAAATACAACCCAGCGCCCGTATCCGGGAATATTCCAGTAGAGCCACAAGCCTGCGCTCACCGAGAATACAAGCACAAAAACGGCTGCAACTTTCATAATGGATGTAAATAGTGAATTGTGTCGGCTGTCGGCAAATCCAATCCGTTTGCGGATAATTTGCCAGTCGTCTTTTGTTTTGTAGGGCGGCATCGAAGATACTTTCCATGCAAATTCCATTGCTTTAAACTCCTCTCGGAACGCATCATCGCTGGCTATTAATAATTCTATTTCTCTCTTTTCGTCAGGGGATATATCGTTGCACAAGTATCTTATGATGCACTCATCCCTATTTATCGAGTTGTTTTCCATTTTCACTTTCTATAAATTTTTTTCAGAAGACAAAAATTATAATCCCTATTTACAAGATTAACGAAAGTGCATAAAATTGAAGATAATATTATTTTCTCCAAAAATACTTTCCTGTTGCTGTTCATCAACAGTTATCTCGCTGTTTATCGCTTCAGCTTCTACAATTTTTTTCTGTAACGAATCGGTTGGAGAAACTGTTTCTTCCTGCGCGGCTCCTGCCCCACTGAATAATTCCGAAATCAACTGAAGTAAAAATTCCATATCGTTATTTTTTGTGTCGTTATTTTTCGATTCTCTTTTAATCAGACAATCGGCGCTTCACTTACACGTACTTTTATTTTATATTTTTATTATTTTAGAATGTATCTAAAAAGAAAATCAGCAAAAGCGTCATTATCCAAGTATGTTCAAGCAGTCCCGATTTCAAAAGCTCTTCTTTCAGCCGTTTCAGCGCTTTGCTGATTTGTGTTTCAACTGTTCGTTTTGATAAAACAAGGTGGTCGGCAATTTCCTGATTCGACAGGTTGTCGTAACGGCTCATTCTAAAAATACGTTTGCACTGTTCGGGCAAACTGTTAATAACGTCTGTTATCAGTTTCTCCAATTCATTATATTCCAGTGTTTCAAATGGTTTTTCTATTTTGCTGCTGTTGTCGAGAATGCGTTGATGATGTATTCGCGTTATTTTGTCATGCTTGAGAATATTCAGGCATCGGTTCCTAACAGACTGAAACAAATGTGATTTAAGGCTGGTATGAATATTAATTTCTTCACGTTTTTCGTAAAGCGTTACAAATACATCCTGCACAACACTGCGTGCCAAGTCGGAATCGGAAAGAATGGTGTTGGCAAAAACGGCAAGCCGTCGGTAATGCTCGTCATACAATTGTTTAAATGCTCTTTCCTCACCGTTTCGCAATCGGTTGTAGAGTAAAAACTCGCCGTTTATATTACTGTTTTCGTGCATCGAACTATTTGAATATAAGATAGAAATGGATAACTGTGATATTGGCACATCAACTTGGCCAAAGGTAAACTATTTCACACTGCTAACACAGTGTATTTTTTAAGAAGTTAGCCGATTTTTTTTAAAATCATGCAACGTATTTTTTACAGTTCGGAGAAACCAATAAGTTTAACACCTGCAATTCTTTTTCCGACAGTAAGTTGCTTGTAAGTTTTTACCTACAACAATTGCTTCACCCTTTTCAGGATTAATTATCCAATAAAAATAATTTTCAAATTTGGAGTTAAGCATTGCCAGCACACATTTCAGATGTTAACATGAATTATCTTTATTCAGAATAATATGTGTATTATCCCGCATCACAAACCTTTTACCGATAAATGTATCTGTTATGGAATCGCTTGTTTGCATGAAAATCAGTTTTTCGGATACTTCAAAAAACCATGCTTCGTAAGGCGCTGCCAGCCATTCTCCGTATAGAATCCAGTAATCGCTACTTCACACTAATATTCGCGTTCAAAGAAAAACGCCTCAACATCTATCCCCCACTCTATTTCACCGCCAATTTTATCACCTCATTAATATTATTCACATAATGAAACGTTAAGCCTTCGAGGTAGATTGAATTAATCTCGTCGATGTCTTTTCGGTTTTCCGACGAAAGAATAATCTCCTTGATGCCGGCACGTTTGGCGGCAAGAATTTTCTCTTTGATGCCGCCCACAGGCAGCACCTTTCCGCGAAGCGTGATTTCGCCCGTCATGGCAATGCGCTGTTTTATTCGGCGCTTGGTAAATGCCGATACAAGCGAGGTTACGAGTGTTATGCCCGCCGAGGGTCCGTCTTTTGGGATGGCGCCTTCGGGCAGGTGAATGTGAACGTTCCACTGCTCAAACATCTCGCTGTTCAAACCAAACTCGTCGGCATGAGATTTCAAGTATTCCAAAGCCAAAACAGCCGATTCTTTCATCACATCGCCAAGATTTCCTGTCAGCGTAAGCGTACCTTTGCCTTTGCTCAAACTGCTTTCTACAAAAAGGATTTCGCCACCAACAGCCGTCCATGCCAAACCTGTTACAACACCGATGTAATCGTCGTTTTGCCACTGGTCTCTTGAGAATTTTTCGATACCGAGATACTCCTTTAAATTATGCACTTGCAGGTTTTTCTTTATTGTTTCGTCGGTTGCAATTTTCAACGCCGCCTTGCGGAACAGTCGCGCAAGCACTTTGTCGAGTTCGCGAACGCCCGATTCGCGCGTATATCTTTCAACGATGTATTCCAGCACTTTTTTCGAAAGCGAGATGGTTTCCTTCGGAACGCCGTGCGCCTCCATCTGTTTGGGAATAAGGTGGCGACGGGCAATTTCAATTTTTTCATCAACAATATATCCGCTCACGTCAATCAGTTCCATGCGGTCGAGCAGCGGCGGCGCAATGGTGCTCAGGGTATTGGCAGTAGCCATAAACATTACTTTCGACAAATCGAAATCCAGTTCCAAAAAGTTGTCGTAAAAAGCGTTGTTTTGTTCGGGATCGAGCACTTCGAGCAGTGCCGAAGCAGGGTCGCCATGAAAACTGTTGCCAATCTTGTCAATCTCGTCCAAAATAAATACAGGATTGGCAGCGCTCGCTTTCTTCACGTTTTGCATAATCCTGCCGGGCATGGCGCCAATGTATGTTTTGCGATGTCCACGAATTTCTGCCTCGTCGTGCAAACCGCCAAGTGACATTCTGACATATTTTCGCCCCAATGCTTCGGCAACCGATTTGCCGAGCGACGTTTTTCCAACACCCGGAGGTCCATAAAGGCAGAGAATAGGCGATTTCAAGTCGCCTTTCAGTTTCAAAACTGCTAAATGTTCCAAAATTCGCTCCTTCACCTTATCCAAACCATAATGGTCGCGGTCGAGGATGCGGCGTGCCCGTTTCAAATCGAAATTATCTTTGGTGTACTGATTCCAAGGTATTTCCAAAAGCGTTTGCAGGTAATTGTGCTGCACCGAATATTCGCCCGAAGCGGGATGCAAACGTTTCAGCTTGTCGAGTTCCTTTTTAAAAACCACCCTCACTTCCTTGTTCCACTTCTTCTTTTTGGCGGCAGCCTCCATCTCCTTTATTTCCTGATCCACAGGGCTTGCGCCCAATTCGTCCTGAATGGTTTTCATTTGTTGATGAAGAATATATTCGCGCTGCTGTTGGTCGAGGTCGGTCTTTACTTTCAGCTGAATATCGTTTTTTATCTCCAAAAACTGTTCGGCTTTTACAAGATGTTCACACAGTTGCAGTCCACGTTTTTTCAACTCTTCTACTTCGAGCAGATGCTGCTTGTCGGCAACATTGATGTCGGAATTGGATGCAATATAATTAATAAGGAATACGGAACTGTCGATGTTTCGGATGGCAAACGACGCTTCGTGTGGAATGTGCGACGAGTATTTGATGATTTTCAGCGACAAATCTTTCAATGAGCTTACGATGGCTTCCATTTCGCGCTCTGTATCGTTGTCGGGCATAATATCGTCGAGTGTGTGAACCGACGCCGTGAGATAAGGCGTTTCGGTAACGACATTTTGCCACTTGAACCGCTTAACACCATGAATGATAACCGTAACCGAATTGTCAGGCATTTCGAGTACTTTAATAATTCGGGCAACCGTTCCTGTTTTAAAAAGGTCGGTGGCGACAGGGTCGTCAATTTTGTAATCAAGCTGCGACACAGCGCCCAAAAAGCCTTTGCTTTGTTCCACGTCTCGAACAAGTTTCAGCGATTTTTCGCGTCCTATCGAAATAGGGAGTATCACTCCGGGGAAAAGAACCGTGTTTCGCAACGGAAGCAACGGCAGTGTGTCGGGAAAAGTCATTCGGTTAATATCATTTTCGCTGGCAATTTCGTCGCCCGAAATAGGGATAAACTGGGCGTTCGCCTCTTCAAACTCATCTTCACCTAAAAGGTTCATCGTAATTTTATAATTGTCCATTCAAAATCAAATTAGGGCTTTGCATAAATATATGTCAAAATGACAGAGGGTAAAGCCAATTTATCCCCCGCGTGGAGTTAGGCAATTGGTATGCCAAAAATGAAGTGGGAGTTTATAAAGTGTATAACAGTTTCGCAAACACATAGACGAGAAAATCGTTAGAGGGATTCATTGTTAACTTTTATTGTGCGTTTTTTTGTACTTCTGTTGCCAGTGTATTCACAATACGAACACTAAATTAACCGGTTATGTTACGTAAAAACTGTTTTATTTGTCTGTTTTCCGCAGTGGCTTTTGTTGGTGTAGATGCAGTGCAACTCTATTCAGGCGCAACGGTCTGCGGACAAAATCGTATTTCAAATATTGAGCGCCAGAAATTTGTTATTTAAGTGTTCAACGAATCGGCTCTTATCTGTTTTTAGGCGAAATATTAACCTGATTTTTGGATAAGCATCTTTTAATCAATGATTTCTATAAATATATCCTTTCTGCTCAATTAGACATACTCGAAATTGATATTTTGTGAATAGTAAAAGCATTTATTTTGATTGAAAATATGAGTTTTTAGATTAATGATGGAAATTTACAATTATTTTTTTTGTATCTAATACCAAAATAATGACAAACTTAAATTCCATACAATGACTCTTGCTTATCCAAAACTCAGGTTAATATTTCGGATATTTTATTACTTTTGCATTCCTGATTTCAGAAATATGAATGAGCAACTCTACACCTATTCACTTCCTGTCCTCGCAGTTGCACTCTTTGCGTTTGGCCTGATTCAAAGTTTCCTGCAATCGCCGGAAGTGTTTAAATCTGCTTCTTTCCGCAAAGCGAAACTGGCAATGGCGTTCACTTCGCTGTTTTTCGGCGCGGTAAATGTCTTTGAGTTTTTGGAACGATTGCGTTCCACCGAAACGGAAGACTCCTTGCTGATTACTTTCGGCACGTTGATAATCGCCTCCCTACAGGCGTTCCTTTTCACCTTTTCAATGCTGGCGCTCCTGAGCAACAGTTTCCAAAAGCGGCAAATACGGATTGAAACTGCAACAATTACGCTGTTTACCGTTTGTGCAATTATGGTGTATCTATTTGCCGAAAGCATTGTTTCGATTGTATTTACATACGTTTACACAGCATTTTACTTTTCGCAGTTAATTCGTTACACGCTCATTTTCACAAAAAGGTACAAACGAGCGCTAAACGGACTGGACAACTATTATTCCGGTCGCGAAGCCGACAGAATGAGGTGGATTCGCGTTTCGTTTTTTTCCGCGCTCGGAGTTGGCATTACGGCGCTTGCACTTGCGTTGCTTCCCTATCCGCTGTTTGGATTCTGCTGTTCCTTTGCCTGCCTTGCGTTTTACGGCTATTTTACCATTCGGTTTATCAATTACGCCTTTGTTTTTCATGATATTGAAAAAGTACTGGAAGCGGAAAACGAAAACAGCGCCGTCGGGGCAGAAATGGAAAACGGTACGCATAAAACAGACGGCGCCGGACACAAAGTCAATGTCCGCCTCACTGAGAAATGGCTTGACGAAAAACAGTTTCTTCAGCCGGGCATAACTATTGACGATGTGGCAAAGTTTGTCGGCACAAATTGCCGTTACCTTTCAGCATATATCAATACCGACAAGGGGACGACCTTTCGCCGGTGGATAAACGAACTGCGGCTTAAAGAAGCGCAGAATCTGCTACGGCAAAATCCATCAATCACATGGAACGAACTCGCCGAACACTTGGGCTACGCCGACAAAAGTACGCTCTTTCGCCAAATCCACACTCAATCAGGCAGCTCGCCAAGAGTTTGGAAAGATAAAATTCTCAATTCCTGATTTTTTTTCCTGTTTTGCCACCTCCATTCCTGTTTTGCCACCTCGCTAAACGGCAACTTTTCATACTATTGCAGGCTCAAAATAAACAAATTTGTAACAATATGAAAAGTGTAAAATTATTTTTATTGTCTGTCGGCTTTGCGCTGACATCGTTCCTTGCCACAGCGCAGGACACAGTGGTTGCCCCACTGCAATACGACATGACCTTTAAAGGTCGCGGCGAGGCAACAACCGTTCAGTCGGTTTTTGTTGAAAACCTGTCGAGCGGAGAATTGATCACGCTAAATGGCAGCAATGTGCTTAGGCTCACCAACACGCCTTCGGGTATCGAAGATGTAGAGGCGGAAATGCCGCGCGTGCAGTCGGTCGTTTATCCCAATCCCTCTTACGGGCAGGCACAGTTGACATTTGCCAACCGTGCAGCCGGAGATGTGTCAATCACCATTTACGACATGCAGGGCAAAATGATGACAAACGGCAGTTTTAGCCTCACAACAGGCAAGCACACCGCCTCGCTGCCCGCCATGCCCGTCGGCGCATACGCTATAGCCCTGCGCGGACAGGGCATTAACGAAAGCGTGCGGTGGATGAGCATGGGCGGCGGAATGGGTGGAAACCTCGCAATTGCCACCGCAGGGGCTGAAAATTTTCAGCCCTTGCAAACGGACGGGCAACCCGCCAAAATTGCCCAGCCCGAACCGCATTTTCGTGCAGCGCCCGAAAATGCCAATGCCGACATTGTGGAAATGATCTACGCCGACGGCGAACTCCTTCGTTTTACCGGCACCAGCGGCACAATGACAACCATTGTGATGAACATTCCCACATTGAGCCACGACATTACTTTCGATTTCTACAACTGTACCGATGCCGGAGGTTATCATTACACAATAGTTAATGCCGGAGGCGTGTTGTGGATGGCGGAAGATTTGCGCAATGTGCCGCAAAGCGTGGTGCCGATACGCACAAGCCAGCAGCAGTGGGCAAGTTATCCTGCCGAGCAGCCGAAACAGGCGTATTACCAGTTTTCTAACGGCAATGCCTCAAAGGGCGGTTACTACAACCATGCAGGAGCGAAAGCCGCTTTGCCTGCGGGATGGAACCTGCCGACAGCCGACGAGGTGAATTATATGATCAACAAACTCGGCGGTTACGAGCGTGCCGCCAATAAACTCAAAGCGCGCGGCGATGCGTGGGCGCAGCAGCAAAACACTCCCGACACCGTTTCGTTCGGCGCTGCGGCAAGCGGACTGCTTACGCCCGACGGCGCCTTTGAAGGCGAGGAATTTAAAGTGCAGTACTGGACGCGCTCTACCAAAAACAGCGTGCCGATTTTCTGGGGAATAGAAAACAGCGACATGCTTTTAGACCCGGATGTTACTGCCAGCGTGGGACACGGACTCAGGGTACGCGGCTGCCGCCCCGCTCCCAGTGCGTATGAAGGTGTAGCGGCGCTGTTCCGGAACGAAAACGAGAATACGCCACGTGCGCAAAAAGCGCTGTTTGAAGACGGACCGCTTGGCGGCGCATACGTGGTTTCGTCCGAAAAAAAGAAATTCTTTACCGAATATTCGTACAGACCAAACGACGGCACAACAAATACGGCATCGAACAACTTCTATAAGTATGACTTTACAAACGGCAAGTACACCCCGACCAAAATGCCGCACAACAACGGCTT
>JAITVO010000319.1 GCA_031285765.1 Cytophagaceae bacterium
TGCCCCATGGCTGCTGATGCCGCATCTCTATTAACAAGGGGATTAATCCCCTTGTCAGGATGAACGGTTGAGCAGGTGTAAATGTGCGTTTCAATACTATTTTCCGAAGAAGTCTATTGTAATATTGAGCATAAAACTTGTTTGCTTAACAATAAGCAGTATCTTTACGGCGGTTAAGTCGTGTAATTTAATAGCTCTGCAAGGGACGGAGTATCGTAAAAAAATACTGCGTAACATGGATAAGTAACACAAAAAAATGTTGTATGAAAAACAGAATTATGGCTCCACATTTATTAACAGGCTTTATTTGTCTGTTTACTGTGCTTTCCCTCACAAGGGCAAAAGCGCAACAGGACGTTATTACCTTCGATGTTGGCTCATTTACCGTTACGTTGTTGTCCGAAGGGCAGCGACAGGGCAACGCCGACATGCTGATTGGCGCTACCGAAGAGATGTTGAAACAAGCTGTTCCCAATGGCACTTATCCTAATGCCGTCAACGCTTTTCTGGTAAAAACAGAAAGTAAAACTATTCTTTTTGACGCTGGCTACGGACGTAAACTGTTCGATAACCTGAAAGCGTGCGGAACAGCCGTTGAGGATATCGACGCCATTGTATTAACCCACATGCACGGCGACCACATTGGCGGAATGTTTATTGATGGACAGCGAAGTTTCCCGAAAGCCGAACTGTACATCCCCAAGCTCGAACACGACTACTGGATGAGCGACGAGGCGATGCAACAAACGCCCGAAAACCGCAGGAACAGGTTTATGGGCGCTCGCAACGTTATCCGCGCCTATAAGGATAGGCTACATATTTTTACGCCGGGCGAGTTAGGCGCCGCACAGGAATTGCTTGCCGGCATTGGCAGCGTTGCCATTTACGGACATACGCCCGGACACACAGGTTACCTGCTTGAGTCCGATGGCAGCAAACTTTTTATATGGGGCGACTTGACACATGCAATGGCGATACAGATGCCTTATCCCGAAGTTGCCGTAACAGCCGATGTTGCCCCCGTAAAGGCAACAGAATCTCGCCGGCGTCTGTTTCAGTATCTTGCAGATAACGGAATACGCGCTGCGGGAATGCACATTCCGTTTCCCGCCATTGGCGACATCGAAAAAAGCATAACAGGAGGATACATTTTTAAACCCGTTTGCGAATGTGAAGGGAGATAATAATGGTTAGGGATTAAGTACCCAGCATAAATTAATTGATACAGTCTTTTACCACAAGGCTCACAAAGACACAGCGCCCTTTGTGATCAGTTTCGTGCTCATTGTGGTTTATTTTTAGTGTAAATTAATTTTTGATTCATACTTGAATGGTAAATAAATTATGGAATCCGTTTATCAGACATCACCCATCAGGGACATTAAGAAACAGTTGCGCAGTGGCAACAACAATCAGAATATCAAGGCGTAATTTGCGTATTGTGTCATTCGCCTGCACAGCGTCTGTAATTGACCCCGTCAATGATTTCGCAAGGACGGGGTCGATAAAACGGGTGGAAAATTTTCAACCCCTGCCCGAATCGTAATTTGAACAGGGTTTTTCAAGATGACACTGTGTATTTGATTGTATCGTCCCAGCGGTACTTTATGAGTTTTGCGTAACATCAGTTAATAATTAACCGTTAAAAATGACTGTAACGATAAATAACATCCCCACAGAAGCGCTTGGCGGCGAAACCGTTTTTGAAGTTGCTCGCCGAGCTGGTTTCGACATACCATCGCTTTGTTATGCCAAAGGAGCGGCGCACAAGTCGTCGTGCATGGTGTGCGCTGTTAAAAATACAAGCAGCGGACAAATTATTCCTTCGTGCACAACGCTCCCTGCCGAAGGGATGCAAATAGAAACCGACAGCGAAGAGATTCAGCTTGTCCGTCGTTTGTCGCTCGAACTATTGCTGAGCGACCACCGTGCTGACTGCGATGCGCCCTGTACAATGGTTTGCCCCAAAGGTCTTGATGTAGAACGTTTTCTTTGGCATTACGATGCAGGACGCTACGATAAAGCACACCAACTGCTATGCGCAGCCTTTAATATTCGGGCAATCGGTTGCGACGACTGCAAAGCGCCCTGCGAAAAAGCCTGTCGGCGCGGTACAGTTGACCAAGCCGTACAAATCCGGACAATAATAAAAGGAGTGGCAGCAATGTTTGAACCGTCAACGGCAACCAATGCAGCCCTGTCAAAGCCCGATAAAAGCAAATTTCAATCAATGCTGGGGCGGTTTTCGGATGAAGAAAAGAAGCGGCTTGCCGGTACAGCCCCAACCGCATCGCGCTGCCTGCACTGTGCCTGTGACGGAAAAAACAAATGCAAACTGCGCACGTATGCAGCGCAGGCGGGAATAAAGAAGCCCCGTTACAACGCCTCGTCAGCCACACAAGCAATGAAAAGGCAGCACATTAAGGACGATATATGGTTTGAACAGTCAAAGTGCATCCGTTGCGGATTGTGTGTGTACAACAGCCAAAACGGATTTACATTTATGAATCGCGGTTTTGGAATGCAGGTAATTTTGCCCGACGAAAACCATGCGAATGTAACCGGCGAACTCGCCGAGCTTTGCCCTGTTGGAGCGCTGTACCGTGCGCCTTACTGATGGCATACCTGCTTTCGTAGCAAACTTGTTGCTATTTTTGTTTGTTTTGTCTCTCAACAGGGTAACCCCCTGAAATTTTATTACTTCAGGGAACCTCTAAAAACTTCAATTTCTTCGTTATGCTTCGGACGATAAAATGCTCATTTACGTTCATGTAAACTGCGCTTTTATCGCCTCGCAAGCCTCGAACTTTGAGTTTTTAGAGGTTCCATTCAACTATTGGCGAAAAAAAACTAATTTATAACTCATGTTACGCAGTAATTACTTTTGGTAGCCTTGAATTGAAAATCGGCATAAGCCAAAAGGTTTAATTTTTCATAACCGCACCGTAAGCGGAGCGTTGCCTACGGATGTTCTACTAACTGATTTCACTGCCCGTAAGGTAAGGGCAGAATATATGTTTTGAAATTTGTTCAGCCCTTACAGGCAGTGAAATTTTCGTATATTTTCCATAAACTGCGCTTCGCTTGCATACGGATATGAAGATTAGGACTTTCAAGCCAAGTGCGTAACATCAGTTAATAAATAAAAACCATGACAAATATCTTCTCTTATTATAACAGCAACATCTACTTTTGGACGGTCGTTTACGAGCCTGTTTTTTACAGTTATAAAAAAGAAGTTTAATCATAAAAATTGATAGTTATGCCAACGATTTCGCAACGCGGAACACAAATGCCGGCTTCGCCCATTCGCAAGCTGGTGCCTTTTGCTGATGCGGCAAAAGCCAGAGGAATTAAAGTTTATCATTTAAACATCGGTCAGCCCGACATCAAAACACCCGAAATTGCCATCGAAGCAATGCACAAACTGCAAATGCCGGTGGTTGAGTACAGTCATTCGGCTGGTATCGCCTCGTACCGTAAAAAACTGGCGGAATATTATGTAAAAAATAATATTCACATTACGTCCGACGAGATAATGATTACCACCGGTGGCTCCGAAGCCATCTCATTTGCCTTTCAAAGTTGTCTTGATACGGGCGACGAAGTGATTATTCCCGAACCTTTTTATGCCAATTACAACGGATTCGCTACGTCGGCGGGCGTAAAAGTAATACCGGTTTTGTCGAACATCGAAAACGGTTTTGCACTGCCGCCCATCTCCGAAATTGAGAAGCTGATTAACCCAAAAACAAAAGGAATTTTCATTTGCAATCCCAACAACCCGACGGGTTATCTCTATTCACAGAAAGAGATGGAACAGCTGCGCGACATTGTACTGAAGCACGACCTTTATCTGTTTTCCGACGAAGTGTATCGCGAATTTTGTTACGATGGCGCCGTACATTATTCAGCCATGCGCCTCAAAGATATCGAAAACAATGTGATAATGGTCGATTCTGTATCCAAACGCTACAGCGAATGTGGTATCCGGATTGGCGCATTCATCACACGCAATAAAGAAGTGTTTGCTACCGCAATGAAGTTTGCACAGGCACGATTGAGTCCACCCACATTCGGACAGATTGCCGCCGAAGCGTCGCTGAATACGCCAACTGAATATTTTAAGGAAGTTTATGACGAATATATCAAGCGTCGCAACTTTCTTGTTGAAGGGCTGAACAAAATTCCCGGAGTTTACACGCCCGTTCCCAAAGGCGCGTTTTATACGGTAGCCCGTTTGCCTATCGACAATGCCGACGAATTTTGCAAATGGATGCTGAGCGATTTTTCGTATAAAAATCAAACTGTAATGATGGCGCCTGCAACCGGTTTTTACAGTACGCCGGGCAAAGGAATGAACGAAGTTCGCCTTGCCTACGTGCTTAACATCGAAGATTTGGGACACGCCATCGAAACACTTGAAAAAGCGCTGGAAGTTTATCCGGGGCGAAAGTAAATCGAATAATCTGTAATATCAATGCGCGAAAATATTTTCAGAAAACGACTCTGAAGAGATTTCGCGCATTGTTTTTTGTCTTGTTGTTCACTCTGTGCAATTTTGCAAAACTCACACAAGAAGCGACTCGACACTCATCTTTGCAAGTTTGCAAAAAACAGGAGGCATAAACGAAGACACACAGAGCAGTTTTACATAAACACAAAGTCGGTATATTCGTATTATTTGCGAGAATTCCGTGTCATCTGCGTTCTTTTTGAGTTGCAACTATGTTCGCGTAGAAACGCAGCACACCTTGTTTCACATTCTTTATATAAGTCTTTAGGTTATACTCATGAAACGCCTGACAGACGTTATATCGAAAGTTTTGCGTAACATAAGTTTATAAATAGAGAATCGGGTACCGAAGTTTATGGGAACCTCTAAAAACTCAAATTTCTTCGTTATGCTTCGGATGATAAAATGCTCATTTACGTTCATGTAAACTGCGCTTTTATCGCCTCGCAAGCCTCAAACTTTGAGTTTTTAGAGGTTCCCTTATCTCACTTCCCCTGTTCCGATATTAAAAATTATTGCGCCGCGTGCTTTTACTTCGCCTCCAAATCCACCGTTCAGGGCTACGGCGCCGGGAAACTGAACGGGTTTGCTACCGTTGAGCAGGTCGAGACCCCAGAAAAACCGTTCGCTGTTGAGGCCTGTAACCCGCAGTGCATCCATCGGCAGGCGCAATTTGTAGTCCACATCCTCGTCGGCAAAATTTACGATTACAAGAATGGTCTGTTTGGGCGTGTGGCGCAAAAATGCAAAGAGTTTGCTGCTGTCGAAGTGCGGATTATCAACATTTGCATACATTAAATCGTAAAAACTGCCACTGCGGAGTGCTTCATTATCGTTGATAACGTTCAGTAGCCGTTCGTAAAACGAGCGTAAACAAAGCGACTCCTCATTCATGGCGTCATTGTTGTATGCACCGCAGTTTCGCCACTCGTTTATCAGTTCGAGCCCCCAGTAGTCGAAAATGGTTGTGCGCCCGTCCGTTCCGCTGAAACCCTCGCAATTCATACCGCGCTCGCCCAGCTCCTGCCCAAAATAAAGCATTACCGGATTGCTGAACATGGTAGCCACAAGCGTCATCCCCGAAATCGCTTTCGAGGCGCTGCCAAGAAAGAAATCGGACGCGAGACGTTGCTCGTCATGATTTTCGAGAAAATAGAGCAAATGCCTGTGTAGCCCTTCCGTTGCCTGCCACACGTGCGTCATCGCCGATGCCGGAGCGCGTCCTTCCATAATGCTGCGCACGGTATCGTAAAAAAACATCTTGTCGTACAAGTAATCAAAGCCGCCATTGAAAATAAAATCGAAATACCTCTCCGGCTCGTATATTTCGGCAATGAATATGGTTTCGGGATACTTTGCGCGCACTTCGCCCGTAATCCAGTGCCAAAATTCAACGGGAACCATGCCCGCCATGTCGCATCGAAAACCGTCAACGCCTTTCGCACACCAGTAAAGCAGGATGTCGCACATTTTGAGCCATGTATCGGGCACGGGATTGAAGTTCGCCACACTGTTGCCACAGTAATCAACGCCGTAATTGAGTTTTACGGTTTCGTACCAGTCGTTTTCCGATGGCGAAGCGCTGAAACAGTTATTGCCGGTAGCTTTTGCAGGATGTTCCTGCCATTGCTCCTCGCTTTTTACGGGCGACACAAAGCTATGGTCGGGGATATAGTAAAAATTGTTATTTTTTGCGAAAGCAACATAGCATTTGTCGTTTGCGCCGAAATCGACCGTACCCTCCGGCGCAACGTCCGACACATACCGGCGTGCAACATGGTTGGGCACAAAGTCAATCAACACCTGCAAACCTTCGCTGTGCGTGCGCTGTACAAGAAGTTCAAACTCGCGGATACGGTTCTCCACATCTACAGCCAAATCGGGTGCAACATCATAATAATCCTTGATTGCATACGGCGAGCCGGCATTTCCTTTCACTACGTCGTGCCAGTCGCCCGTTATGTCGTACTGCGAGTAATCGGTTTTTGTAGCATGTTCGATAATGCCCGTGTACCACACATGCGTAGCGCCAAGTTTTCTGATAGATGCAAGGGCTTTGGCGGTAATATCGTTCATTTTTCCGCAGCCATTCTCGTCAATAGTCCCGTTAAAACGATTTGCCATGTTACAGTTCCCAAACAGACGGGTAAATAGCTGATAAATCACAGTCCGCCTTACGTCCGGCGCAGTACTGTCCTGTTTTTGCATAATTTATTGTTTTGTATTTTGATGTTTTGTCATTGTAGGTGCAGAAACGCACAACCGTGTGTCTCTGCACCTACCTGTTCCCCAAAAATCGACTGCAAAGATAACACATTTTTTGTAAAAATACAAAACGTGGATGCCGGTCGCAATAACATGCGTCCGTACTGTTTGTCGTGCCTGTCGTAGATGGCATATTGCAATGCGTTTCTACAATGTGCAATAAACATTTTTGAGGAATACTTTTTGGCTACGCCACATAAAGATGATAGGGCTGAAAACTTCTATCGCCCTGCATAGGGCAATATCTATCGGTCTGATCCGTATTCTTTATGAACAGAAAGGTGTTCATAAATTCGACAGACATTGTTGCAACAATGTCAATTTGATGGACATAAATTCATTGCCGACTTTGAACAGGAAGAATACAAGGGAGGGGCGCAAGAATACTCTCTCTTTTGTAATTTTATCCAAATTTTTGTCCATTACACCTTGATTTTGTATAAAACCAACGGATGAGGATGTAACATGAATCTGGATTTAGCCCAAATTGATCCGACAGATAATTGTCAATCCACTTTTTAAAGAGGTCTAATAAGAATAATTGGCATCAACATTCTGCCATCATTTTTAAAACCTTATTTACCTTTTCGTCAACAGGTAAATTTGCATCTAACCAGTTTATTCGGAAACCGTTTCGCTCCATTCTTCTGAACCATGTCATCTGACGTTTGGCAAACTGATGAATGGCAATATTCAGTTGTTCAACCATTTCGTTATAATGGAGTTGTCCGATAAGGAACATCGTTACATATTTGTATTCCAATCCGTAATAAATTAAATCGTCGGAGGTTAAACCGACTTTCAGCAAACTATCAACTTCTTCAATCATTCCCGATTTTAAACGTTCGTGAAGTCGTTTGGTGATTTTTTCCCTGCGGGTTTCCCTGTTGGATTCAATACCTGTTATTAATGGATTCAATTTAGGTAATTCTACTTCTATTTCGGGATGGGTGCTGTAATAAGTTTCAATCTCAATTGCCCTGATTGCCCGCTTTTTTGTGTCAGTATCGGTACTGTTGTGCAGATTGCGAAAGCGGCTCAATATTGTTTCCAGCTCATTTAAATCTTTATCGTTTAACGAATCTCTCAATTCGGGGTTCGACGGCACATGAATCATTTTAAAACGACGAAGAACCGCTTCTATATAAAGCCCTGTTCCACCGCATACAATCGAAAACTTCTCTCTGCCCTTTATATCTGCAAAAACGTTGAAGAAATCGGTTTGGTATTCATACACATTGTATTTGTAGCCCGGCTCCCGAATATCAATTAAGTGAAACGGAATTTTTTCACCATTTACAACATAATCGTCCAAATCTTTTCCGGTGCCAATATCCATTTTTCGGTAAATCTGGCGCGAGTCGGCGCTAATAATTTCACCGCCGATTGTAGCTGCTAAATGTGCAGCCAGCGTTGTTTTTCCGCTTGCCGTAGGACCAAGTATTACAATCGAATCGTATTTTGATGCAGGAGTATTTGTCATAAAATTATCAATTCTTATTTTTTTGCGCGAATATACGGAAATTATTTTTATCGCCACTCAACAAAATGATTCGATTATATGTTTAACTTTGCACAAAATTGAAATATGATGAATGTATTATTGATTAACGGAAGTCCCAAGAAAGACGGAAATACACGTTTGGCGCTTAATGAAATTGCAACAGCATTAAAAAACAACGGAATTGATTCGATAATAATAAATATTGGAACAAAAGCCGTTCAGGGATGTATTGCGTGCAACAAATGCGGCGAGTTGGGCAGGTGTGTTTTTAAGGATGAGCTGTATGAGAACATTCGCGAAAATTTAGCAAATTGCGACGGTGTAATTATTGGCAGTCCGGTTTATTATTCGGCTCCCAATGGTTCGTTGTGCGCTGTGCTCGACAGGGTTTTTTATTCGTGCTCCAACTTGTTGCAGTACAAGCCCGGCGCAGCAATTGTGGTGTGTCGCCGTGGCGGGGCAAGTGCGGCATTCGACAGGCTTAATAAATATTTTACCATCACAAATATGCCTGTTGTTTCGTCGCAATACTGGAACAATGTGCATGGACTGATGCCGGGCGAAGCTGCTGAAGATGCCGAGGGCTTGCAAATTATGCGTACGCTCGGGAAAAATATGGCGTGGCTGCTTAAAAATATTGCACAGGGGGCATTACCTGTTCCCGAACCGGAAGAACCAATTGCTACAAACTTTGTGAGGAGGAGTTAGAAAAATGGAGGAATTATACTCAAACAAAAATGGTTTGCAAATAACAGAGGATTCCAGTTTTAACTGTTCACTTTTATTTATTGACAAGGGGATTAATCCCCTTGTTGCTGTTATTCGCAAAGCAATTCTGTTTGAGTATAAAATTTTTATCACCTTAATTTCTCAATTTTTCATTGCTTACCTCTTCACCCTGATATCAGTGTCCAAAGTAGGGCCATGCACAATCAGTTTTCCGTTGTCAAGTACTTCCATTTTATCCATAAATACCACTCGCTCGGAGCCGGTTTTAGCGGTGCGTCCGTGATAAACGCACAACATTTGTCCGCCGGGCAAAGTCAGAACCATATTATGACCGGTGCCGGTAACGTTTCCGCCCTCTTCGGTGTTTTTTTGGAGAACAGGGTTGTCTTCCGATTTTTTGAAAGGTCCCAGCGGATTTGTCGAAGTTGCATAACCTACAGCATAGTTTGCGCCTCCAAAAAAGTTTGCCGAATACATCATATAATAAAGCTCTTTTACCTCAAAAATAAAAGAACCTTCGGTCCAGCGACGATTCACTTCGTTGCTTGTAACCGAGCGGCTTTCCCACTCCGATTGTACATCGCCGACTGAAACAGGCGGACGGAGCAGCAGTACAGGTTCGCCCACTACGCCCGAAAAATCGGGTTTCAGCTCAACTCCGTAAATCCAGCTTTCTTCAATTTCGTCGAACATGCCTTCTGCTTTTGCACGGTCGGCAATTTCACTTTCAACAGAATGCTTGTAGCAGCAGCGCGAATAATAAAGATATATCTTTCCGCTATTGTTGTCGAACAGCAGGTTTGCATCAATAACCGGATAACCGGGGTCGAAAACCGGGCCTCCGTTCATTTCAGTAAAAGGTCCCACAGGTTTGTCGGAAACCGCCACTCCAATACGAAAGTTTTCCTCTTCGTTTGTGGGATTGTGCTTCCAGTTGGCGCTGTACCACAAATAATATTTGCCGTTTTGCTCGTACACTTCGGGCGCCCAAAAGCAGTCAATAGTCCACGATTCGGGAGTAGCGCCCTCGTAAATAATTCCTTCGTCCGTCCATTCTGTCAAATCATCGGATGAATAGGCTCTAAAGCCGGTTTCTCCCGAAGTTCCATACATGTAATATTTTCCATCTGCGGCAGCAAGAATATAAGGGTCGCCCAAAGCAACAGGAAGCGGATTCCTGTAAACAATTTCACTCTTCCGGTTATTGCATCCCAACAGGATGAACGCAGTAATACCAAATAAAAACAGATTCTTCATTTTACGTTATTATTAATTAGCAAAGCAACAAAAGTAGTGTTATTTGAGCAAAATATCCTATTCTTTATAGATATATCGTTTAATAAAACCTCTGAAAATTATATTTTTCAAGGCTTGCAACTGAAATAAAAGTGGAGTTTATTAACCTGAATTTTGGATAAGTGATTATTTTATAATTATAAGTAAGTGTTCATATTTATTTCACCTATAAATAACCGCTATATCTCTGTTGTAATAAATACAGTATTTTGACATATTATGTACAGAGTGTTTTCATGCAACAATTTTGTGTCACACAATGGACAGCATGTTGGCAGAAAATCGGTATTACACCTCATTGTTCCATACGGGACGACGGTAAACAGTATATCATCAATAGAATTGCCACTGTAAGTATATGCTTCTTAATTATGAACAGTTACACAATAAATAAAATTGCTATAATACCATATCCAAGTATTCATATTTCCAAATTCAATGTTGAAATCAAAATTATCATTTTATACAATATTCTGCAAAATTTTTTTTATCGCTACAGCAACAAATACAAACTTCGGAGAGTTACTGATACTGAATTAAGTAATACGTGCAATACTTCAGATATAAACATAAACGATGTATAGTTTATAAAATTATCTTGGCGAAATTGATGACGGAGGATGCGGTTATAAAAAACGCCCGGCGAAATTGATGACGGAGTGTGCGGTTATAAAAATCGCCCGGCAAAATTGATGACGGAGGGTGCGGTTATAAAAATCGCCCGGCAAAATTGATAACGGAGGGTGCGGTTATAAAAATCGCCCGGCGAAATTGATGACGGAGGGTGCGATTATAAAAATCGCCCGGCGAAATTGATGACGGAGGGTGCGATTATAAAAAACGCCCGGCGAAATT
>JAITVO010000338.1 GCA_031285765.1 Cytophagaceae bacterium
TACTCAAACAGAATTGATTTGCGAATAAAAGCAACAAGGGGATTAATCCCCTTGTCAATAAATAAAACTGAACAGTTAAAACTGGAATCCTCTGTTATTTGCAAACCATTTTTGTTTGAATATAAATTAAGAGAGTTGTAAATTTATGACTCTCTTATTTTTTTAAGAGAAATGATATGTTTGCAGCGAGTAAATAAAAATTTATATGGTAAAATATCAATATCATCTTCGTAAAATGTAACAGTGGCTATCCTTTGAGTTAATTTTGGCTAAATCCAATTATTATTCTATTTTCCGAAGATGTCCAATAAAACATGAAATATTCTTATTACTCACTCATGTTACGCAGTGTTCGGTGGGCGTCATCCTGAAAGAGCCGCGCACGGCAACATTCGACAAAATATTAACTGTGTAGCGAATGTGAGCAGTCAAACACCATTTGACTGTACTGTCAATGGTGCTTTGACAACGCTGTCAAATGTGTTTTGACTGTATTGTCAAAGGCTCTTTGACAGCACAGCCAAAACCCGTATGAACCGCGATTCGCAGGACTGGAAGGTTAACAGGAGATAATTGTTCTTAAATCAGTACAGAGTGACCGACATGCACAGGTTGTTTACCGTAGATACACCATGCATGGCGTATCTACGGTAAACAACCCCCTGAAAGAGTGATAATGTGTAACATCAGTTACTCAACTATTTCCCCCTGCCATATTCTTTCTCGTGGTACAAATTTTGTAATGAACGCGCCCATTACCAATTTACAAAAAAACAGTCGCCTTATGAAAAAGCGTTTTCTCCTCTCGTCAATCTTTTATACCTTTCTGTATATGTACGTTTGCGGGCAGGATATTGAAATCCAAAATACGGTTTACCCGATGGTTTTTGTCGAAGGAAGCAATTTCGATGTGGACAGCAGGCGCTACTACCTGCCTGATTTCAGTATTGGGCAAACCGAAGTAACTCTGGGGCTGTGGCACGCTGTTACAGGCGAACCTAAACCCGACTGGTATTCGGGCGACGATTTTCCTGTGTCGGGAATTACGCTCGAAGACGTGGATGCCTTTATTGCAAAACTGAACAAACTTACCGGCAGGCAGTACCGCCTGCCTACAGGTATTGAATGGCAGTATGCCTTTCAGGGAGGCAAAATTTTTAAACCGGCAACCTATTCAGGACACAACATTGCCGATTCCGCAGGCTGGTATTTCGACAATTCGGGAGGAAATATTCAGCCTGTGGCAACAAAACGTCCCAATTCGCTGGGTGTTTACGATATGTCGGGCAATGTATCCGAACTTTGCAGCGACGGTTTTGTGATGGACAGCTTACTTTTATGGTTTGCATTGGGAGGCGATTGTTTCCAAACTATCGAAGAGTTTTCACAGACCAACGCTGGCATCAGCAGCGGAAATTTTGACGGCTTTGCTACCGATGAACTTGTGTCGCAGCCATGCGGACTCCGTTTAGTGTGCAGCGTCGATACGCTACATGCCGAGTTTCCCGCCAGCAGCCTTACCGTATCTGAAAACAGCGTATCTTTCCCGCTTGACGGCGCTTCGACCCAGATTCTTGTTTCAACAGATGCTCTGTCGTGGACGGTATCGCACTTACCCGAGTGGTGCAAAGCTGCCCGAAGTGAAGGCGGGCTGCTGCTCAATATCGACTGTGCTTCCAATAGCGGCACATCTCGCAAAGGATGGTTCAAAATATCCGCCGGAAGGCAGGAAGTTTTTATCAACATTAATCAGGAAGGTACGCCCGCCACTTATTTCCGTACCGAAACGCAACGCATCGCGTTTCGCAGTATGGATACGTCCAAAACCGTAAAAGTGGATACCGACGGTGGCAATTTGGAGGTAACCGACCTGCCCGACTGGTGCGTCGCTACAATTTACGAAGGCTCTTTTACGCTTACGCCGACTCACAATACAGGCATTGCACGGCACGCTCGAATTAAAGTAACCGCCTTGCCACTCGAAACTTTTATCGACATCGTGCAAACAGGCAGCGCTACATATCTTGATACGGATGTTAACAAACTTGATTTCTCATCTTTCGGAGGTACGGAACATGTAAATGTATCGACTGACGGAGACGCATGGCAGGTGTCAGTCCCATGGTGGTGCCGGATTGTGCGCAACAATACAGGATTTACCGTCCAATGCAAACCAAACAGTGGCGGCATGAATACTGGTTTTATCAAGGTAAGCGCAGGCGGACAGCAAGTTGAAATAATGGCGATTCAACATGCTCCCTTTAACTCTCCGAAGCACAAAGAACGCGCTTTGGTCGGCATTTCGATGGGATACGTGGGCAAGCAGTGGAAATATATTAAAAATGGCGGCACACAAAAGTACGGCATCTGGGATGAACACAGCAGTTTGGGCGGTTTTCAGTTTGGCGCACGCTTCGAGCCTCTGTTTAAATATGGTTTCGGAATCAATACAGGACTCTTTTTTGAAATTTACGGTTCGAATACAGACTTGCGAACAGCTGCCGATGACGAAACATTCCAGTATTATGGCACATTTGCCGAGTTTTCGATGAATATTCCCCTCCACATTGAGTATCGTTTTCATATTGCACCCCATTTCAGCCTCTTTTTTTACGGCGGAGCAAGTTTCGATTTGGGTATAGCCGCAACCATGGATGAATATACCGAAGATGAATATAATAAAACGGGCGAAGACGAGGTGCGCGAACCATATTTTACCGACAATAAACTGTATGGCGATACTGCTTATGAGTTTTACCTCAAGCGCTTCACCCCCTACTTGGATGCAGGCGCAGGCATCCGTGTTTACGGTGCACAAATCAACGTTCAAATCAGCAAAGGACTGGAAGATATTTCACCATGGAGTGATTTAATTATTCGCCAAAACAAAAATATTGCAATTACACTTTCGTGGATGATAGGGGAATGAGAGGAGAGAGAAGAAACGATAATACGCAAAATACATAAAGCCCCGCTGAAACACCACAGCATAAGTTAATAGTAACGAATTAAGAATTGAAAGTAATAGAGTAAAGTATGAAATTAACACTCAACACTCCATTGGCTGATGCCAAACCCACTTTCTCAATTCTCAACTTAAAATGGCTTTGTTTTTAGTGATAATACCGGATAGCGTCAAGAGTTGGTGAATAACGGTTTTTAGCCTTAACTTGACTACATTGGGTTTTAGCCAAAAACAATCATTCATTTTCCGAAAACGTCTATTATCAAATATCTAAAATATAAGTATGAATCAAAAATTAATTTACACTAAAAGCAAACCACAAGGAGCACGAAGTTGTTCACAAAGGACACTATATCTTTGTGAGCCTTGTGCGTTCTTTGCGGACTTTGTGGTAAAAGATTGTATCAATTAAAGGGAACCTCTAAAAACTCAAAGTTCGAGGCTTGCGAGGCGATAAAAGCGCCGTTTACATGAAGGTAAATGAGCATTTTATCGTCCGAAGCATAACGAAGAAATTGGAGTTTTTAGAGGTTCCCTAATTTATGTTGGGTACTTATTTGATAATACTTTTGCTTTTTCTTTGTATATAGACTATTTTTGGCGGCTGTTGGCTGAAAGGTTATGCAAGCAAATCCTTTCCCGCCTTTTGTGATAAATAATTCTATCGTCTTTTAAAATAATAATTGTGGAAGAAATACTGAAGCACGGACGTGATGCTGCATGGCGCAGCGAGTTACGCAAATCGAAGAAAAACAAAGAGCGCACCGGAATCAAAAGAGTGAAGATGCCCGAAGCGCTTCCCGACAAACGCAAACATTCGTACATCGAAGTCAATACGGGTTTAACATGCGAGCAGGCTGTGCGCGAAGCCGAGCGTTGCCTCGACTGTCCCGAACCATCCTGTATTACAGGATGTCCCGTCGAAATCAATATCCCCACATTCATTAAAAATATTGAGCGGAACAATTTTCTTGAAGCTGCACGTGTGCTGAAAGAAACGAGTACGCTCCCTGCTGTGTGCGGACGTGTGTGTCCGCAGGAAAAGCAGTGCGAGGCACAGTGCATCTATCATGTTAAATTGAAGAAGGAGCCTGTAGCTATCGGTTATCTCGAACGTTTTGCTGCCGATTACGAACAGCAGTCGGGCAATATTTCCGTTCCCAAAACTGCTCCGTCAAACGGAATCAAAATTGCCGTTATCGGTTCTGGTCCTGCAGGTCTTACATTTGCCGGCGAAACAGCTAAACTCGGTTACGATGTTACGGTCTTTGAGGCGTTGCACGAAATTGGCGGTGTATTAAAATACGGAATCCCCGAATTCAGGCTTCCCAATCGCATTGTGGATGTAGAGATTGAAAGTCTTGTAAAGATGGGCGTAAAATTTGAAACCAACTTTATTGTTGGCAAAACTGCTACATTCGACGATTTGCTGAAAGAGGGATTCAAAGCGTTTTTTGTGGGCAGCGGTGCGGGACTTCCCCGTTTTATGAACATACGGGGCGAAAACCTTGTAGGCATTCTCAGTTCAAACGAATATCTTACGCGCATTAACCTGATGGGCGCTTCGACCAAAGGTTGCGATACGCCTGTTTTGAGCGGGAAAAGGGTAGCGGTTATTGGTGGCGGAAATACTGCGATGGACTCGGTGCGTACTGCCCTGCGGCTTGGCGCCGAAAGGGCTGTGATTATTTATCGCCGTTCGCTCGAAGAGATGCCTGCCCGTGCCGAAGAAATAAAACATGCGATGGAAGAGGGCGTTGAGTTTCTGACGCTGAACAATCCCGTTGAATATATAGGCGACGAGCATGGCAAAGTAAAACAAATCCGCGTTCAAAAGATGGAGCTGGGCGAACCCGACGCAAGCGGACGTCGCTCGCCCGTTCCTGTAGAAGGTTCGGAATATCTGATAGACATTGATACTGTGGTTGTAAGCGTTGGCGTATCACCCAATCCGCTTGTTTCGCAATCGTTGCCGCAACTCGCAACCACCCGTTGGGGAACACTGGTTGTGAACAACAATACAATGCAGACGTCTATTCCGCAACTTTTTGCTGGCGGCGACATTGTAAGAGGCGGCGCTACAGTAATCCTCGCTATGGGCGACGGACGAAAAGCTGCTGCTGCGATGGATGTGTATTTAAAAGGGGTGTAATATAATAATAGCCATCTTCGGGAAATAGAATAGATATTTTGGCTTTAGCCACAAATAAATTGATGGGTAACTACCAATCTTTTTTCCGAAGAGGGCTAATATATAAATTACTGTAACAATATTACCGTATCAATATTAAATCACTGCCGTTACGCAAATCAGCCTTGAAAAGGCTATCAAAAGTAATACTGCGTAACATGAGTGAATAACTCATATTACGCAGAAACTGTACAAAGTCCTGCAAAAACGATACTTTATTAACCGCAGATTAAAATCTGCGGAGGTACATGCAAAGATTATCCAAGTTTTGCAGGGACAATGGTTAATGATTAAGATTTTGTGATTTTTATAACGCCGGCAGGTGTTGTGAAGCATGTTTTACGAAATTAACCACTAATCAGTATTTCTCTTATTTTATAAATCATATTTTACTAAACTTGCAGCCGGTAGTTGAGTTTTGCGTAACATGAGTTGATAATCGAACAAATCATATCATACATTTTTAATAATCAGAACAAATGCTCACCCTCAATAATTTTGAAAAACAGATAGACTCAACCATTGTGCAGCGTGGACGCAGTTATTACAATGACGGACTGGTTGGCGAACTTAAAGAAACTGCCGAAAACGTATGGGCGACGGAAGTATATGGCTCCGACGATTACTCAGTAGAGGTTTCCCTTGCCAACGAAAACGAAATACGCAGTTTTGTATGCGATTGCCCATACGACGGACCCGTGTGCAAGCACGTGACAGCAGTATGCTATGCCATTCGCGAAGAAAAGGCGAAAGCGCCGAAAACAATAACAGCCAAACCTTCATCCAAGCAAAAGAACGGTACGTTTGACGATTTACTGAATGCAGTCGATTTAGCCGAATATAAGGATTTTGTTAGCCGCCATGCTTCGCGCAACAGGGATTTCAAGGCAATTTTTGAACTGTTCTTTTCCGACAAGGTGCCGCATCCCGACGTCGAAAAGAAATACAGCATGCTGATACGAAAAATCATTCGCAAGTATTCCGACCACGGTTTTATTGATTACCGTGCGTCGCGACAGTTGTCGTCCGAAATTGGCAATCTGCTCGCTCAAGGCAATGATATGGTTGCCAAAGGCAATTTCCGCGATGCGTTTTTGATGTGCAAAGCCTCTCTGAAAGAGTTAATCGAAGCCCTTAAAGGTTGCGACGATTCAAGTGGCGAGGTGGGTGGCGTACTGTCCGATGCGATTGAACTGCTGGCAGCTGTTGTCCGCTCAAACGACGCGGCGCCGGCAATCAAACAGCAGATATTCGAATATTTGCAAACCGAATTGGCGCAAGAGCAGTATTTCGAGTATGGCGATTTTGGTTACGAATTGTTTGCAGTGTTTTACAACTTGGCTGTGTTGCTGGGTCATTTTGCCGCGTTTATTGACTTCATCGACCAGCAGTGCCGTAAATTGACTGGCAGATATGGCGATTACCACAAGGAGTTTCTCCAAAAGAAAAAGATTGCTTTTTACAGAGAAATTGGACGCGGTGATGCTGCTGAAAAACTTGTTCGTCAAAACATGGACATCGTAGAAATCCGCCAAGCAGAGGTCGAAAAATCCATCCGACAGAAGGATTATGCAGAGGCGAAACGATTAATAGCCGATGGTATCTGCATTGCCGAAAAAAAGCAACATTCAGGCACTGTTGCACAATGGAAAAAGGAATTGTTGCAGATTGCCGTTGCGGAAAACGATACGAAAGCGATACGCCAATTAGCCCAGCATTTTGCGCTCGACTATGGCTTCAATAAGGATTACTACTGGCAATGGAAGCAAACTTATCCGGCAGTCGAGCAAAATGAAGCGATTGAAAAGTTGATTACCGAAAGATTGGATGAAACCAAGCGCGAATATGCGAAGCAAAAAAATCCGTATTTCGCTCCGTCGCAGCCGCCATATCTTCGGTCCGTTGCACCTGTCTATATCGAAGAGCAGATGTGGGACAGACTGCTTGCTTTGGTGCAAGCCGACCATCGTCTGGATACCTTGCTGAATTACCACGAACATTTAGCCAAACACTATCCCGAAGAGATGTTGGCGATGTATATGCCGCAGTTCGAGTTTTTCGGCAAAAAAGTAGAAGGACGTTCGCAATATGCCGACCTTGCTACAAAGATGAAACGGGTGCTGATGGACATCCCCGAAGCCAACGAGCCGATAACGGCGCTCGTCCGCAAACTGATTACCCAAAATCCCCGTCGCCCCGCAATGATTGAAGAACTGAACAAGGTGCTGAAGATATGAAATAGATAGAAGATATACTCAACCAAAATTGATTTGCGAACATAATCAACAATGGGGCATGCCCCATTGCCGGTGCAGGACGGCAGTTGAACCAGCAACATAAACCTCTGTTATTTGCAATTCATTTCCTGTTGAGTATAAAATCTAAAATCTCACTATTCTATTTTATTTATTGTGTGCTGCCAAACGGCCCATTAGGGACGGAAAGGATAGATGCTATTTCGATTTCGACCAGCATTTTGTCCCTAACAGGACGTTTGACAGTACACAATAAATCACTGCTGTTACGCAAAACTCATAAAGTGCAATAGGGGCGGTACAATCAATTACAAAGTGTTCCTGAAAAAATCCTGTTCAAATTGCGATTCGGGTAGGGGCGGGGGTTGCCCACCCTTGTTATTATTCGCCCGTTTATTACTGCTGAATATAAAGGCATCTCGTAACGACGGGTCGTTGATCTCGTAACGACGGGGTCGTTGTAATTGCAAGGACGGGGTCGTTACGAAATCAAGGACGGGGTCGTTGCGAAATCAAGGACGGGGTCAATTACAGACGCTGTGCAAGTTGATGACACAATACGCAAATTACACCTTGATATTCTGATTGCTGTTGCCGTTGTGTGCCTGCTTCTTAGCAAACGACGAGGCGTCAATAAACGTTGCCTTGCGCAGCATGTTTTTCAAATCTTCCGGACTCGCTGAAGCGGACATTGGTTTTGCTGATTTCAAATATTTGAATGGAGAATATGACTTGTCGGCGTAAACAGGAAGCATAATCAAATCATTTCTTCTATTGCGTTGCGAATACCCGTCTCATCAATGTTGCACTCACGGTACAGTTCAGCTTGCGTGCCATGTTCTACAAAACGGTCGGGGATTCCAAGCCGTTTTACGGTAACGTTGCAATAGCTGTTATCCGTCATAAATTCGAGCACAGCGCTGCCCATTCCGCCCTGTATGCAGCCGTCTTCGAGGGTAATAACTTTTGTATGTGTTGTAAAAACTTCGTGGAGGAGCGTTTCGTCAAGCGGTTTTACAAAACGCATATCATAATGAGCAATGTCAATGCCTGTTTCGGCAAACTGTTTAATTATCCGTGCTGCGCTTACGCCGATGGGACCGATGGAAAGAAGTGCAAGCCGATTTCCGTTGTGCAATTTGCGACCTTTGCCAATAGGTATCTCTTCAAAAGGTTTTTGCCAGTTGGCTATGGAGCCTGTTCCGCGTGGATAACGAATGGAGAACGCTCCCTTGTTGGGCAATTGGGCGGTGTACATCAGGTTGCGCAGTTCAATTTCGTCCATTGGCGCCGAAACAGTCATGTTGGGAATGATGCGCATGTAAGCCAAATCATAAACGCCATGATGAGTTGCGCCATCGGGACCAACCAGACCTCCGCGATCGAGGCAAAATACTGCGTTCAGTTTTTGTAGGGCAGCGTCGTGAATCACTTGGTCAAACGCCCGCTGCATAAACGACGAGTAGATGTTGCAAAACGGCAACATTCCGCCCATTGCAAGTCCTGCCGAAAAGGTAACTGCGTGCTGTTCGGCAATTCCCACGTCAAAAGCGCGGTCGGGCATCTCTTTCATCATAATATTAAGGCTACAACCTGTGGGCATGGCGGGTGTAATTCCTACAATCTTTTTATTTATCCGCGCAAGCTCTACAATGGTGTGCCCGAATACATCCTGAAAACGCGAAAATTCCGACTTTACAGGATAGTCATCAACCCACTCGCCTGTAACTTTGTCGAACCTTCCGCCCGGAGCGTGCCATGCCGTTTGATTTTCTTCGGCAGGCTTAAAGCCCTTGCCTTTTTTGGTAAGTACGTGCAGCACTTTTGGACCCTGTATATTCTTCAAATCGGTCAGTATGCCTGCAAGTCGCTCCACATCGTGCCCGTCAACTGGACCAAAATACCGTATGTTTAAACCCTCAAAAATATTCGTCTGTTTGGTAAGGAGTGTTTTAACACCGTTTTTTATTTTGACAATCATGTTGCGCGAGCGCGTCCCCGCAGGTTTCAGCTTTCCAAGCGCAGTAAAAAGTTCGTTGCGCATCCGGTTATAAGTATGGCTGGTGGCAATATCAACAAGGTAATCGCTCATGCCGCCCACATTGGGGTCGATTGCCATGTTATTGTCATTAACCACCACAAGAACGTTGTTGCGATTAACGGTAAGATTGTTTAACCCCTCAAAGGCAAGCCCTGCCGTTAAGGAGCCGTCGCCGATTACTGCCACAAAATGGCGGTCGGTTTCACCTTTTGATTTTGATGCGATTGCCATTCCCAATGCAGCAGAAATGGATGTAGATGAATGTCCCACGCTAAATGCATCAAATTCGCTTTCAAAGATGTTGGGAAAACCGCTGATGCCTTTGTATTTTCGATTGGTGCTGAATTTGTTGCGCCGTCCCGTAAGAATTTTGTGCCCATACGCCTGATGTCCTACGTCAAACACAATTTTGTCGTCGGGCGTGTTAAAAGCATAATGCAACGCCACTGTCAGTTCAACAACTCCCAAACTTGCGCCGAAATGGGCAGGATTTTTTGACACTGAGTCAATGATGAACTCTCTTAATTCTCGGCACACCGTTTCCAAATCTTCTTTCTTAAGCAGGCGCAAATCGGCAGGCGAATTAATCTTATCAAGCAGTGGCATATCTTCTTTCATTACCATTAAATCAGGTTATAAATAGCCCGCAAATGTAGTAACATTGAAATGATTTTGTGAAAATTGTATGGAACAAAAAAATATTTTAACCTTTATAGATTGCTATAACGGGTGTTTTCTTGTTGTGTAATATGTTATTATCCAAAGCGCGGTCAAGACGTTTCATCTATTTTTACAAAGATGTTCTGTTTTCAGCTAAATCCTTTTTCAGATAAACTCTTTCAAAAACAATGTTACGCGAAGTGATGAATTTAAGAAGTCGGGCGCCGGCACTAATAATTGAGGCTTCTTCGTAACGCGAATATTCAACTTCCGCTTCTTCCATTTGTGTCATAGCCTGTATTAAACGATAATTTTCGAGATATTTGGGTATCATTGTTACCAATCCGGTTTCGTAGGCATTGACTTTTTCTGTTTCGAGCAATGGATTTAATTGCGGACGCGGGATGGATGCAATTATTTCGTGCCTTATATTTGGTGACATTTCGTCTTCTTGCTCCGTTTCTTTGCTGTTGACAACAATAGACTGTTGCACAGTTATTAATTTTTCTTTTTCAACTGCATTCGATTTTTGAGCGGCAACAAGCTGTTCTTCTACATTTGCAACATGCAAATCTATTTCGGTTTTTGTATCTGTTTTCGATAGAATAATTCTGCTTTCGTTGTTGTCAGAAAGAAACAGCACAAAAAGTAATATGGCAGCAGCGGCGGCAACGCTTCCTGCGGCTCTCCATAAGTGTACAATTATACCGGTTTTCCTTAAAAGTTTTGATTTTTGAGAATATACAGTTTGCTCGTTCCGAAGTTTTGATTTTCTGTAATAAACAGCATCCTCTATCAATTCAGGATACAGGAGGTTGATTTCGCCCAACCTGTTTCGCTCTTCGTCCGTCAGCCCATCCTCCATTTGTTTTATCAGCAAATAATCCGATTCGGGCATTTCAATCAGCGGGTCGGTCGATTTCAGTAACAGATACTTTTTATCGAAACTCACATTATCGGGCTGTAAAACAATATCTCTTTCGTTCATCATAACACAACCTCCGGTTTTCCTATATAATTTTTCAGAAACAAACGGGCGCGATAAATATATACTTTAACCTGACTTTCCGAAAGACCTGTTATTTCGCCAATTTCTTCGTAAGAATATCCCTCGTAATCGCGCAGCATCACAGCCATTTTTTGCGGTGCAGGCAGCAGTTCAACTGCTTTATGAAGAATCTCGTTCAGGTCGGAATAGCTTCCGCTCTCATCATAAATATCGGGCACACCGGTCTGCTCTATTGAAACTGTATATTTTTCTTTTCTAACAGCATCAACCAAAACATGGTAGGCTGTTGTAAAAAGATAACTTTTCGATTTTGAAGCATCAATACCAGAGCGGTGTCGCCACATTTTTTCATACGCATCCTGTACTATATCGCAAGCCTTGTCCTCATCTTTTATATTTTTGAGGACAAAACGATAAACATTGTCGGCATATTTTTCAA
>JAITVO010000348.1 GCA_031285765.1 Cytophagaceae bacterium
TCTAAAAACTCCAATTTCTTCGTTATGCTTCGGACGATAAAATGCTCATTTACGTTCATGTAAACTGCGCTTTTATCGCCTCGCAAGCCTCGAACTTTGAGTTTTTAGAGGTTCCCTAATGACAACGGATTTTTTTATGCTGCTCCGAAAGTAGCTGATACAGCTATGGCGTGAATTACAAACCAGCTTTCGATTCTGCTAAAGAAATGGTCAAAAAAACTGCAATAGAATTATTATTTACAAACTCTCGAACAAGTTCTAAAAATAATTATATTTTTGCACGTGTGATAGATTTTTTTGCATGTTAAGCCCTATTAAATATTAATGGGTTAATCGTATTGAGAATCAAATTGAATTTGAACGGTTGTTTCGCCAGTATTATCCTACATTTTGCAGAATTGCACTTGGCTATGTGCGCGAATATATGGTTGTAGAAGAAATTGTAAACGATGTTTTTGTGAGATTCTGGAACAACCAGTCGCAAATGGACGTTCGCGACTCGCTGAAGAGTTATCTTTTTAAATCGGTTCAAAATGTATCTGTTGATTATTTACGTGCCAACTGTAAACGCAAACAGCACACATCGTATTATAGACGACACACAACATTGGCTTATTTTGGTGAGAATCCGCTTGATTATATCATCAGTGATGAAACTGAACAAAAGATAATGAAAGCAGCAGACTAACTTCCCAAACGCTATCAGCTGACTTTCAAGTTAAACCGTATTGACCAGCTTAGTTACGACGAATATCCATATTGAACCGTATGAAAGGCTTGGGTCGAAAACGGAATATGCATCGAGTGCGGCAATAATCGATTTTTAATTAAATAGTATTATCTTTGCAGTTGTAAAATATAAACACCATGATTAAGTCAATATCACAATTCACCCTGTTTTTTGTTTCGATAAATATCATTTTGTCGGGGTGCGGAACACGCAGGGCAAGCCACGATAAAACAATTATTTCGGTAAACATTATGCCCGAAAAATATTTTATCGACCGACTTACAGGCTCTTCGCTCGAAGTGAATGTAATGCTGCCGCCCGGCGCAAATCATGCTACGTATTCGCCCACGCCGCAGCAGTTCAAAAAACTCTCGGACTCGAGGCTCTACATCGAAATCGGACATCTGGGTTTTGAGCAGGCATGGTCGCACCGACTGAAAGAGCTGAATCCATCGATAAAAGTTCTGAATCTTTCGGAAAAAACAGCACTCATACACGGAACTTCCACGCAGCACGGTGCTCATTCGCACGAAGGCGGCATCGACCCGCATATTTGGATGTCGCCCAAAGTGATGGCTGCATTGATATACGAAATTAAAAACGCCATTGCCGAGTCTTTTCCCGAAATGCGAGAAGCAGTTGAAGCGAATTATCCGCAGTTACTGTCTGAAATAAAAGATAAAGACCGGAAAATGTGCGTACTCGCAGCAAGTTTGTCGCGCAAGGAATTTCTGATATTTCACCCCGCCCTCACCTATATCGAACGCGATTACGGCTTTACGCAAATTCCCGTTGAATTTGAAGGCAAAGAGCCTTCGACAGCCCGCTTGGTATCAACCATTGAACTCGCTCTAAGCCACAACATTTCCGTGATATTTGTTCAAGAAGAGTACGACATCCGCAACGCCGAACTGATTGCCAAAGAAACAGACGCTACACCCGTGCGAATCAATCCGATGGCTTACGATTGGATGAAATCAATCGACGACGTCATCACAGCGTTTCAAAACCATTTGCAATGAACAAACTGCTTGTATCAGTCCGTGCCGTTACAGCGGGTTACAACGTCGCCGACCCTGTGTTGAGAGATGTTTCGCTGGATATTTTCGGTAACGATTTTATTGGCGTTATCGGACCAAATGGCGGCGGCAAAACTACGCTCATAAAAATAATATTAAGGATTATTCAGCCTTTCAAGGGTGAAGTCGCTTTTCCGTCGGGCAAAATCACTACCGGCTATCTGCCGCAGGCGTCGCAAATCGACCGCAACTTTCCCATCACTGTTCAAGATGTTGTTTTTGCAGGCATCAAACCCAAAAACAGGTGGTTGCCGACTCTGTCGAAACATCAAAAAGAACATGCAAAAGAGTTGTTGAGTAATGCCGGACTTGCCGATTATGTACGTCGTCCGATTGGCGAACTCTCGGGCGGACAGCTTCAGCGCGTACTGCTTTGCCGAGCTTTAACAGGCAATCCCGATTTGCTGATTCTCGACGAACCAAGCACTTACGTGGATAAGAATTTTGAAAACGATTTGTACGAATGGTTGAAAAAACTAAACAGCCGAATGGCGATTGTGCTTGTTTCGCACGATATTGGCACGATTGCTTCGATGGTGAAGTCGATAGCCTGCGTAAATTCCACGCTGCACTATCACGAATCAGGCGAAATAACCGACGAACTGCTTGCTATTTATAACTGCCCCATTGATTTGGTTGCACACGGAACTATTCCCCACAGGGTGCTGGGACGGCACGGAAATGTTACATAACAGTTGTTGATATTCAAATAAATGAAAAATGATGTTTGGCTAAAGCCGATAAATTTTCGACTACTTATACCGTCTGTTAAAACTGACGACAATGAACCGTTTTTTAATATTCATTGGCAACGGATTAAGTGCCAACAAAACAACAAACCCTAACAAAGTTTAGACCCCTGTTAGGGTTAGAGCAGGAAGCAAGCCTGATTTTGACAATTATTTTTTAGAAACTATATAAAAACACATTCCAAAAATGAACGACCTCATCTCGCTATTCGATTATCTTTTTTTTAGAAATGCAGTTATTGCAACAATTCTCACAGGCATATTGGCAGCAATGACAGGCACTTACATTGTATCGCGAAAAATTGTTTTTATCAGCGGCGGAATCACGCACGCCTCGTTTGGAGGCATTGGGATGGCTTACTATCTTGGGCTGAATCCGTTTTTGGGCGCCGCAACATTCTCCATTCTGTCGGCGCTCGGTGTCGAATGGATATCGAACAAAGCGAAGATACGCGAGGACAGCGCTATTGCCATTCTCTGGTCGTTTGGCATGGCAATAGGAATTATTTTCGTATTTCTCACACCCGGCTACACGCCCAATCTGATGAGTTTTCTTTTTGGAAGCATCCTCTCGGTAGGCACAGCCGATTTATGGATGGTTGCCGCGCTTGCAGCCGTTACTGCCCTGTTTATGACTGTTTTTTACCGTCCCGTTGTGTACTCGGCATTCGACCCCGAATTTTCAAAGACGATGGGTGTCCGCGTTAATTTTTACCGTTATGCGATGTCGATTCTTATTGCCTGTTCCATTGTAATAAGTATTCGCACAATGGGCATCATACTTGTTTTGAGCCTTTTCACCATACCTCAGTCCACCGCTATGCTTTTCACAAAAGAGTTCCATAAAATCATATTTCTTTCGATAATCTTTGGCATCGCCGGCTCCCTGCTGGGATTGTTTTCGTCTTACGCAATGAACATCCCTTCGGGCGCAAGCATCATCTTTGGGCTGACGGCGCTTTACTTTTTTTTCAAAGCAGTTGTTGTGATTTGGCGTTTCGTACAAAAACAATAAGGGCATACATCTGGCGATTACAATTTTAAACACATCCATCAGTATCACCATGCCCCGTACTCAAATTATAATATATATTCTAAAAATTACTTACTCAATTTTTTTTGAGTATATCATTTGGCTTCAGGCAAGTTGATGAAAGTTTCCAAAATTTTGCGATACGTTATTTAAGTGTCTGTAAATTATAATTAAGTATGAATCAAAAATTAATTTACACTAAAAGTAAACCACAATGAGCACAAAGTTGTTTACAAAGGACACTGTGTCTTTGCGAACCTTGTGTGTTCTTTGCGAACTTTGTGGTAAAAGATTGTATCAATTAATTTATGTTGGGTACTTATATTAATATTTTTCACATATACCACCAGATTCTTTCTACTGGATTGAGGTTAGTGAGTATGTGGGCAAGTGTTTGATTTCAATCATAGTATGCGCATCCAGAAAGGTCTTTAACGATTTTTCGGGATGAAAACGGGCATTGTTAACATAAAAAAAAATTGGAAACTTTGCTTGGAAACATCCAAAAAAACGATTTTATCGAATAAAATCGTTTATAACATCTGATAATTTGAAATTATTTTATAAAATCACCCAGTATAATCCCCCAAAATAATAGTTTTTTTTGCAAAGAGACAATGATTCGTGTTTCTACAAAAAAGCATTAAAAAAAAGCCTCCATATAGAAATAATATGGAGGCTTTTATCGTAAAATAACGAATTATTTTTGAGCGGCGGCGCGGGCTGCTCTTGTAAGTTTTACGGAAACTACAACCGAGTTTTTGGCATTCAAAAATTCCAGATTCGGAAATTCAACTTGTCCCACTTGAATAGTTTTACCAAGTCCAAGATGCGAAATGTCGATTTTTACTTCATCGGGTAAATCTTTTGCCAATCCTCTTACGCGAAGTTTTCGCTGTTCGAGTTGCAACTTACCCCCTGCCTTTACGCCTTCGGCAAGTCCTTCGAGCTGAACAGGGATTTCGATAACAATCGGTTTGTCTTCAAAAATCTGGAGAAAATCGATGTGTAACAGTTTATCGGTAACAGGATGGTACTGCAAATCCTTAATGACTGCGTCATACTTTTTGCCTTCCACATCCAACGATACAAGATAAACATGCGGAGTGTAAATCAGTTTGTTCAGTTCTTTTTCGAGCGAAGTGAAATGAACAACTTCTTTTCCGCCATAAAGTACCCCCGGTACTAACTCTTCTTTGCGGAATTGTTTGGTGGCTTTTTTGCCCAAATCGCGGCGTTCTGCCGCCTTAATCTCAATCTTTTGCATTGTTTAAAAAAAAATTGTGTTACTCAAAATTAAGTTTCGAATGATGTGCTTAATCTCCCATCACACGAGCCCCTTTGAATGGGGGCGCAAAGATAGTAATTAAATTAGAAAATGCGTGCTTATCGACTGACAATTATAAACACCGTTGATTGTTTCGGACAGTAACGGTGCAATACTCAACACTTTAATTTTGTTAGAACTTTGCCGCAACGGAATTGAATCGGTAACGTAAACTTCGGTCAGTGCCGAATTTTCAATCAGTTCGTAAGCCTTTCCCGACAAAACGGGATGGGTTGCAAAGGCTCTTACGCTCACAGCGCCTGCCGTCATCATCATGTCAGACGCTTTGGTCATTGTTCCTGCGGTATCGATCATGTCGTCAAGAATGATTACATTTTTTCCTTCCACATCGCCGATAATTCGCATATCGTCAATCACATTGGCTTTTGAGCGATATTTGTGGCATATCACCATCGGCACTTCAAACAGCTTTGCGTAGGTGTTTGCTCTTTTGGTACCGCCAACGTCAGGCGACGCTACGACCATATCTTTCAGATTAAGCTGTTTGATGTACGGCGCAAAGATGCTCGACGCATACAAATGGTCAACAGGAATGTTAAAAAATCCTTGAATCTGGTCGGCATGTAAATCCATCGTAACCAAACGGTCGATACCTGCGGTCGACAGCATGTCGGCAACCAATTTTGCGCCAATCGACACACGCGGCTGGTCTTTCCTGTCCTGACGCGCGAATCCGAAATAGGGCACTACGGCAATAATTTTGTAAGCCGATGCGCGTTTGGCAGCGTCAATCATCATCAACAGTTCAAAAAGGTTGTCAGCAGGTGGAAATGTTGATTGAACAAGAAAAACATGCGCACCGCGAACGGTTTCTTCGTAGGCTGTAGCAAATTCGCCATCGCTGAATTTGGTTAACTGTACGTTTCCAAGCTGACAGCCCGCGCACGAACATATTTTTTGAGCAAGATAGCGGGTTGCAGAACCCGCAAAAATCTTAAATGGTGTTTTAGGAGGCATTAAAACAAGTGTTTATCTGTTTTTATACAATCGTAATTTGCGCTGCAAATATAAGTAAAAACCATTTCGTTGATACATATATCGTGGAAAAGTGTTGAATATCTATATTTTTATTCCCTGCTATTCGATAAAAGATAATAGATGGAAGCCGATAGCTGCCATTTTAATTTATTAGTTTACATATAGTTACTATCAAATAATTTAAGATTGGCAGAACCAAATTCTTCTATAGCATCAGTACAGGGTAACATCCTCAAATATTTTATATTGATTGATACCATTTTACACATCAAAACAAAAAATAATTGCGCCGAACTTTTGTAATTACGCCGAAAAGTCGCAAATTTGGCAGATTTTTATAATACTTATGGCATTTGTTGTACCTACACTATTCGAAATTATTTGTTTGGCGCTGATAGCCGCGTCGTTTTTGTTTCAGCTGTGGTTTTTGTTTCGGAGGGTTTATCATCTGATTGGCAAAAATAATGCTAATCTCTTAGAAACGTCTTTCACGCCACCTGTTTCTGTAATTGTTTGCGCCAAAAACGAAGCTGATAATCTGAAAAAGTTTCTTCCGGCGGTGCTTGCGCAGAATTATCCCGAATATCAGGTTATTGTGGTAAATGACAGTTCGGAAGACGACTCGGAAATGACGCTTGCACAAATCAAAAGCAAATATCCGCACCTTTATTTTACAACCATCCCTTATGATAGAAACTTTAAACACGGGAAAAAACTCGCGATTTCGGTTGGCGTTAAAGCTGCAGCGCACAATTATCTGGTTTTTACTGATGCCGACTGCCTGCCTGCAAGCGAAAACTGGTTGAAAAATATGGTTTGTGGTTTTGCACCAGCCGGAAAAGAAATTGTTCTCGGCTTTGGTGGATACATGAAACAGAAAGGATTTATCAACTTTTTGACACGCTACGATACATTCTTTATTGCTATGCAATACATGGGCTTTGCATTGAGTGGAAAACCTTACATGGGCGTCGGTCGAAATCTTGCCTATAAAAAAGAGCTGTTCGTGAAAAATAACGGGATGAAGAATCATGTCGCCATTTTGTCGGGCGACGACGACCTTTTTGTTAAAGAAACATCAACCTGCAAAAACGTTTCGGTGGTAAATATTCTCGAAGCGCATACTTATTCGTTGCCTCCCAAAACAATGAGAGAATGGCTTACGCAAAAAGCGCGTCATCTTTCTACGGCGGGGTATTACCGAAACTCTATTAAATACGAACTCTTTTTTGAACCTTTCAGTCGCGAAATATTGTGGCTCACTGCTCTTATTATGATTATTTTTAATAATTTTGCCGCCGCAACTGGAGGTGTATTAGTAATCAATTTGGTTGTCAAGATAATTATATGGCAAAAAATTGCAAAGCTGTTAAATCAGGGGAAATTATTCTGGGGCGTTTTGCTGTTCGACTTTATTCATCCGTGGTTACTGTTATGGGCATTTTTTGTAAATAAATTAGGTAGAAACAAAAAAAGATGGAAGTAGTAAATCCCAACCTTTCGGATAAGGCGAGGTTCGATGCTGAACTTGTTGAGCAGGCTATCAAAGGCAATCAGAAAGCCTTTGCCGAATTAATGAATAGATACCGCGATGCCATTTACTTTATGCTGTTAAAAATGGTTACTAACAAAACCGATGCCGAAGATTTAACCATCGAGGCTTTTGGCAAAGCTTTCAAATATATCAACCAGTATTCTACAACCTATGCGTTCAGTACATGGCTTTTCAGGATTGCTTCCAATAATTGTATCGATTTTTTGCGAAAGAAAAAGACTAATTCATTTGTTTCGATTGACGCAAACTTCGGAGATGAAAAAGAGCAGAGTCCTCAAATTCATTTGAAAGGCGACATGCTCAACCCTGAGGAAACCCTTATTCGAGACCAGAAAGTTGTTTTGATGCAAACCGTTGTTAAAAAACTAAAGCCGCGCTATCGTACATTAATCGAATTACGTTATTTTAAAGAATATTCATACGAAGAGATTTCGGAGGAACTTGATATGCCTTTGGGAACTGTAAAAGCGCAGTTGTTCAGGGCGCGAGAGCTACTCTACAATACATTGAAAGATACTGATGTTAAATAATATAATAGCAGTACCGCAAAAGACCGTTCAAAAAGAAGACGGGTTATTGATGATATATATAAAATTATGTGAATCACAGTTGGTTTTGAGCTAAAGCCAATGGCAATGAATAATGATATAAATTCTGCGTCATAGCTGTCAGTTTTAGCTGATGGAAGGTAGAAAATTGCATTTTGGGGGCTTTAGCCCAAAATGTAAAAACAGTTTTCTACCTTTGATTTGCATAAATTACAAATAATAATTGCACAAAATATAAGGATGTGAAGCAAACCATATTCAGTGTAATAATATTGTATTCACAACCTTATCATTTGTATAATAATCCACGAAAATCAGTACTATCCGCGTCATCTGCGTTCAAAAAAACTTTTTATCAGAAAATATGGAAATTGTATTAAAATATTTCGCCGGCTTAACAGAGTTGCAAAAAGAACGCTTCGATGCGCTTGATGCTTTATACAGCGACTGGAACAGCAAAATTAACGTTATTTCGCGCAAGGATATGGAAAATTTTGCCGAGCATCATGTGCTTCATTCGTTAGCAATCGCTAAATTTATTCGCTTCGCCTCGAACAGCGAAATTATTGATGTGGGTACCGGTGGTGGATTTCCGGGAATACCGCTTGCAATCATGTTTCCCGAAGCAAGGTTTACGCTGATTGATTCAATCGGCAAAAAAATAAACGTGGTAAATGCTGTTGCCGAATCGCTTGGTTTGGATAATGTTCAGGCGCATCAAATCCGCTCCGAGTCGTTGAAAAGAAAATACGATTTTGTTGTGAGCCGTGCCGTTGCCTCGTTGCCCGAATTTGTGAAACAAACGCGGCATTTGATAAGCAGCAAACCGCGTAACGCAATTTCAAACGGCATCCTTTATCTTAAAGGCGGAGATTTAACTCACGAAATACTTCCTTTCAAGAAAATGTCGTCGATGGTTGAGCTGAAATCATTCTTCAAAGAAGAATATTTCAGTACCAAAAAACTGGTGCATCTGTCGCTGTGAGCGAGTGAGGAGTTTCTCCCCTTGTCCCCACACCAAAGGAGAGGGAGTAGGGGAGAGGTAGAAAATTAAGAGAAGTAAGCAATATGTTTTTGTTCCCCCTCTCCTTTGGAGAGGGGATAGGTGAAAGGTGATTATGAAAACAAAGAAAAAGAAAAATAAAAAACCAAAAGGCAACCATACGACCGATATTAAAATGATAATACAGGATGTGTTTTTCGACAAACCATCCAAGACCTATAATTACAAGCAAGTTGCGCAAATTTTGGGAAATAACCGAAAAAGCGCACAGCAAAAGGTGCAACTTGCGCTGATTGACCTTGCGGAAAGCGGATTCCTGACCGAAGTTACTACTGGCAGGTACAAACTTGTAGCAAGTGGCTCGTACGTTACGGGAACGGTTGATATGACCTCTTCGGGTGCGGCTTACATTGTTCCCGAAGAGGGTGGCGAAGATATTTTTGTGTCGCAAACAAACCTGAAACACGCCCTCAACGGCGATGTGGTAAAAGTGTTACTGTATGCCAAAAACAGGAGCCGCCGCGCCGAAGGCGAAGTGGTTGAAGTTGTGAAATGCAAGCGCGAACTCTTTGTAGGTACGCTGGATGTATCGGGCAATTGCGCCTTTTTGGTTACCGATTCAAAAGTTATTTATCGCAACATATACATTCCTCACGACAAAATTCATGGCGCAAATAACGGACAAAAGGTAATTGTAAAAATTATAGAATGGTCAGATAAAGCTAAAAATCCCATAGGCGAAGTGGTTGATATACTGGGCAACCAGGGCGATAACAATGCCGAAATGCACGCCATACTTGCCGAGTTTAATCTCCCCTACACCTATCCCGCCGAAATGGATGCCGAAGCCGAAAAAATACCCGAAACCATTCCAGATGCTGAAATTATCAAGCGAAGAGATTTCCGAAACATCACTACGTTTACAATTGACCCTGCCGACGCAAAGGATTTTGACGACGCCCTCTCCATTCGCAAACTCGACAGCGGACTGTGGGAAATTGGCGTTCACATTGCCGACGTAACGCATTACGTGCAGCCCGACACGCTTATCGACCGAGAAGGCTACGACCGCGCAACCTCCGTTTATCTTGTTGATCGCGTGGTGCCGATGCTTCCCGAGCGGTTGAGCAACTACCTCTGTTCGCTGCGCCCCAACGAACAGAAACTCTGCTTCTCGGCGGTTTTTGAAATGAACAGCGACGCTACCGTCAAAAATCAGTGGTTTGGGCGTACCGTTATCAATTCTGACCGGCGTTTTTCGTACGAAGAAGCGCAAACAATCATTGAAACTGGCACAGGCGATTTTGCCGATGAACTGAAAACCATGAACACACTTGCCAAAAAGCTGCGCCGGAAACGTATTAAAGCAGGCGCAGTTGAATTTGAACGTGTAGAGGTTCGTTTTGAAATAGACGAGACAGGAAAGCCATTGTCGGTTTTTTTTAAGGAATCGAAAGACTCAAACAAGTTGATTGAAGAATTTATGCTTTTGGCAAACAGAAAAGTAGCTGAACTGATTGGCAAAAAAACGCCACCCCAAACGTTTGTCTATCGTATTCACGACCACCCCAACCCCGAAAAGTTTGAAACATTCAGTAAATTTGTACGGAAATTTGGCTTAAAAGCCGAACCACAGGGCAAGGAGAGTATCAGCCAGTCGATCAATCGCCTGCTCACAACCGTAAAGGGGCGAAAAGAGCAAAACATTGTTGAAACGCTCGCCATCCGTACAATGGCAAAAGCAGTGTACTCCACGCACAACGTGGGGCATTATGGACTTGCATTCAAATACTACTCGCACTTTACGTCGCCTATCCGCCGCTATCCCGACATGATGGTACACCGCCTGCTTCAGCGCTACCTCGACGGCGGAAAATCGGCTTCAGCCGAAAAGTATGAAGAGTGGTGCGAACACAGCTCCGAAATGGAACAGCGTGCCGCCGACGCCGAGCGTGCATCCATCAAATACAAGCAGGTAGAATTTTTGAAAGACCGTGTAGGACACAGTTTTGATGGTGTTATATCGGGCGTTACCGAATGGGGGCTGTACGTTGAACTCGACGAAAATAAGTGCGAAGGCATGATTCCGATTCGCGACCTCAACTACGATATTTATCAGTTCGACGAAGACAACTACATGCTGGTCGGTCGCCGCACCGGACAGGAATACCGGCTTGGCGACCCCATCAAAATAAAGATTGCCCGCGCCAACCTCGAAAAACGCCAGCTTGATTTTGTGGTAGATGACGACAGTTGGAGGATTTAAAAAATAAAGAATTAAAAAAAATTAGCAATATAGCTTTCTTATGAAGAGGATACCGTGAAAAATTAATGTATCCACCTCTTAATTATTAATTGTGAAACTTTGCAAACATCATAATCTGTTATCATTCTTAGGATAATAAGTATAAAATTACGCTCAATATAATGACATTAATATCTGTATAGATGGGTCGCTTCCCTGATTTTATACCCACCGCCATTTCAGTCATACCTGCATTAAGTATAGAGTATAGTTGAGTCATCATTTTTTTCAAAAAAAAACACTCCTGTTTTAAACCTTTTTCTCAAAAGATTGTTCTAAGTATTGTTTCAAGAATAATATTTTATTCATATTAACGTTACAAGTTATAATTCCACTCAACAGTAGTGAAGTATTAATTGCCGGCAGAGTGAAAACATTGCATCTTTCGGCTTGTTATTTATCAAATTTATATGTTCAGATTACTAAAAATATCAATCTTATTTGCCCTGTTTCTGTGGTTAACTGGCTGCGAAAGGGACTATTCGTTTCGCGGTGGCGCTGATGGACTTAATTTTTCGACCGATACTGTAACTTTCGATACCGTTTTTACAACAATTGGCTCGGCAACTTATCGGTTAATGGCATACAATCCGTATAATGACGACATGACCATTGATGCCATCCGCTTGGCGGGAGGCGAAAGTTCCAAGTTTCGCATCAATATCAACGGTTTTCCCGAAACATCGGTCAGGGAAATTCCCGTTATTGCCAACGACAGTTTGCTGATTCTGATAGAAGTAACCATCAATCCAGCCGATAATCACAACTCCTTTTTTGCCGATGACTCAATTCTGTTTTATACCAAAGAGCGTATTCAATCGGTGCGCTTGGAAGCATACGTGCAAGATGTTGTGGTGCTTCGGAGCCATACGTTTGCCAACGATACGGTATTGAAAAACGAGAAACCTTATTTGGTTTTCGATTATTTAGTTGTAGATTCCCTAAAAACATTGACGATTGACAAAGGCGTCCACATTCATTTTTACGAAGGAGCTTCGATGCAGGTGTTCGGAACGCTGAAAGTGAATGGTACAAAGGATGAACCTGTTTTGTTTGCGGGGCATCGCCTCGAAAAGTTTTACAACGATAGAGCCGGACAGTGGGGCGGCATTCATCTTCGCCCCGGAAGCCGAGAGCACGCAATTGATTACGCCACAATTAGAAACAGTTATTACGGGCTTAATATCGATTCGGTGGGTGTGAAAGACCAAACGCCTGTTGAGCTCCGGAATACGCAGATTAATTATATTACCAAACAGGGGTTGCTTGCGCAAACTGCTGCCATCAACGTCGAAAACTGCGTATTCGGCTATTGTGGAAGCTCGTCGGTTGCCCTGACGGTTGGCGGCAAGTACAATTTTTACCATTCTACGATTGCCAATTACAATATGAATACAGGTGTGGCAAGGGATGGTTTTGATGCGCTGGTGGTATCGAATTATTATCCCGACAAAAATAACGAACCGGTTATCAGCGATCTCGATTTCTTTTTTTACAACTGCATTATTTCGGGCAACCGGAATGAAAACGACATCAGCATTGATATCAAAAAAACCGAACTGTGCAGCGTAAACTGGCGCTTTAGCCATTCGCTTTTAAAAACGTCGGCTACCAATGATTCGCTGACTGGTAAACATTTTGACAATATTAAAATCGAAGAAAGCAAAGACAATATTTTTATGGATGACGCCTCTGCCGATTTCAGGCTCGACACATTGTCGGTTGCAAAAGACATCGGTAATTTGAACATTGTTCTTGCCAACGAACGGTTGCTGAATGACATTGCCGGAAACTCCCGCACCAAAGACAATGCGCCCGACGCAGGGGCATACGAGAGGGGGGAATAATCAGTAAAGACGCAATTCCATGCGTTTTTGCGGTTGTTTGAACCACGATTTTTGCAAGATTAGCCAAGATTCTCAAGATGATTATCTGGATTGTGAATCCTGTTCATCTTGTAAAAATCGTGGTTCAAGACTGTTTGTTGTGTCTTTAGCCAACGATACAATAAACATCCGTTTTTTAGAACAGGCACACACACTCCTACTACAGCCCGAAGGGCTTCCTATCTTGAACTGTGATTATTATGATTTAAAGCCTATCTACTTAGCAATAAGTATGAATCAAAAATTAATTTACACTAAAAGTAAACCATAAACCACAAAGAGCACGAAGTTGTGCACACAAAAGGACACTATGTGTTTGCGAACCTTGTGTATTCCTTGTGAACTTTGTGGTAAAAAATTGTATCAATTAATTTATGTTGGGTACTTATGAGTAATTAAATCAACATAAACTTTAGCGAACTTGCAGTTTCTTTTGCCTCCTGTTTGCTTTTTTCATACACATCATTTACTTTTGTCTGCTGTTTTTGAAAGGAATGTGAATAAACACTTTAAATATAGACAAAGATGAACCATAAAGACATAATACGCCGCCTGCATCTCACGTATCAGTATCTGAACGATAAACGGCTGAAAAACGCTCTGGATTTAATTGCCGACGCAGTTAAAGATACGCATCGAAGCGACTTGATTGATACGCATTACAACATTGAGATGACCTATAAAAGCCTGCTCCGTTTTACGGTAGAAGGCTTTACCGATTCGGGGCGGCAGGAGATTTACAATCAGCTCATCAGCGATATTTTTATATTTGCCGACAATGTGTACGACGAGTTGCTGACTCGGTTTGGCGAAGGTTATTTTTACGAACTCATCCGAAAGGTTATTCATTCGGGAGTTTCGTTTGAAACGGTTGCCGACAGTTATTTTGAACAGCTTACAACTCTGAATCTTTTGGAAGAAAGCGGCTCGGATGTTTCGCCTGTTTATCCTGAAATCAGTTGTACTTCATACACTGTTTTTGAACATATTTTAACACAACAAATTATTGGGCAATCAGAAACTGAAACATTGACCCGACTTTTCGGCGCAAACGAAGTTCCATGGACGCAACAGGCGGTGTTTACAACAGCCATTACCATACAGTTGCTGCACAGGTTTAATATAAAAGGCATTGATTTTCTTTACAGCCTTGCCGAGCATCATCCCAACATGCAGATAAAACAGAGGGCGCTGGTTGGATTACTGCTCGCACTGTACAAATACGACAGCCGCCTCCGGTATTACCCCGAAATTGTTGAACGCCTCAAAACCATACGCGAAAACCAACCTCTGCTCAACATTGTGAAAACGGTTATCATACAATTTCTTCGAACATACGATACCGAAAATATTGTGCGAAGATTAACCGATGAAATTATTCCCGAAGTAGCTAAAATTCATCCCAATTTGCGAAACCGTCTGGATTTGGATAATATTTTGGGCGACAATTTTAAGGAAGGTAAAAACCCCGACTGGGAAAAAATTTTCTCCGACTCGCCCGAATTGATGAGCAAATTGGAAGAGTTTACGAAATTGCAAATGGAAGGCGCCGATACGTTTATGTCAACATTCCGTTTATTAAAAAATTTTACCTTTTTTAATAATGTTGCACACTGGTTTCTGCCGTTTTTTTATCCGAATCCTATTGTAGATGATATTTTGAAAAACGAAAATGAAACCTTTCGCAACCAAACAACGTTGGAGAGACTTGCCGATTCGCCGATAATGTGCAACTCCGATAAATATTCGTTTATTTTGAGTATTCCCAAAATGCCAGCCGGTCAAAAAGAGATAATGGGACAGATGTTTTTGGCTGAAATCGATGCCATTCGCGATTTAGATGAAAACGACAAGTTGATTGACACCAACATGCAGACGCTGTCGATATCCAACCGGTACATTCAGGATTTGTATCGCTTTTATAAACTCAATCCGCATCGCAACTCGTTTATTGACCCGTTTTCGTGGACATTCGATTTTTATAACAAATGGTTTATCAATGAACTGTTTCCCAACGATGACTTGCTCAACCGGTTGGGCGAATATCTTTTCGAAAAGGACAGATATAAAGAAGCCTCTGAAGTGTTTGAAATTTTGAGCAAACGCACCGATAACAATCTTTCGATGCAGTTGCTTCAAAAACACGCCTATTGTCTGCAACAGCTTCAAAACTGCGAAGAAGCTCTGCAACTCTACCTAAAAGCCGATTTATATAAACACGGACAGGTGTGGAATCTGAAAAAGATTGCACTTTGCTACCGCTACCTCAAAAATCCCGAAAAGGCAGTGGAATATTACAAAGAAGCCGAGCGTACACAGCCCGACAATTTGCATACGCAGGTAAGCATAGGGCATTGCCTTCTTGAGATGAAAGACTATGCCGAAGCATTGAAATACTATTTTAAAGTAGAATATCTCGACCCGAAAAACAAAAAGGTGTGGCGTCCGATTACATGGTGTTCGCTTGCGCTCGGAAAACTCGAACAGGCTGAAAAATATGCAATGAAAAACATTGATGCCGCCCCTGCTCAAAGCGACTTCCTCAACATGGGGCACATAAAATGGTGCATGGGTAATCGCCTCGAAGCATTGGAGTGGTATCAAAAATGTGTAAAGTTTGAGGGCAATACAATAACCGATTTTCTTGATTCATTTGAAAACGACCGCCAGCTGCTTCTGGATCACAATGTGAACAGCGCCGATATTCCAATAATGATAGACCAGTTAAGATATTATTTGGAGAATTAAGAAACTGTTTGAATTAAACAATCATTAGTAAAAAACCACACATGGTTTTATACTAATGGATTTACTAATTTTATAGGAACTAAACTGTTTTACAGTTCTACCACCTCCAAAGTTTGATAGAAATACAATCAGCGCCCTACGTGGAAACTCTCAGACGTAAACGGAATTATCGTTATAAAGTGAATCGGAGTGTTGCTTTGGGAGTGTTAAAAGAGTATTCAGTACAACAGTTTTGGGGCAACGATAACAGAGAAATCTTGCGCGAGTTAGAACATCTGTTTGGAAATTATCTGGAACCTGTTCACCCTAATTGTAAATATCCGCGCAACTTCAAGCGAAGACCGCATTATAAACACTACAATACAACTATCTATAAACGTATTATGTAAGTCTTAACTTGGTGACATTAGGAAACGCCTAACGGCGTTATGAAAAGATATTGTGCAGTACAGGTAAACAATGTTGTTTTTTATAAAAATGTGCCTGTTTCTTTAGAAATAGCATCCGTTTCTTTAGAAATGACATCTGTTTCTATGGAAATTGTATCCATACACATGGAAATGACAACTATTCCCATAAAAAAGTTAAGGAAGTATGTCACTAAACTTAACTTTGAAACTTGAACTCGAAACTTTGAACTTATTTATACCTTTTAAACCCAAAGAAATGTGCAATAATTCGCCGCAAAGTTTACTTGAAAAGGTTTTTACGATGTCGCGTTATGGAATCGTTCGATTAAAAACGGCGCTATTTCAGTTAGCCCCATAACCTTTTCTGCGGCGCCAAGCTGAATCGCTTCTTTGGGCATTCCGAAAACTACCGACGATTGCTGGTCTTGCGCTATGGTAAAGGCTCCCGCTTCTTTCAGTTCAAGTAGTCCTTTAGCGCCATCGGTTCCCATGCCGGTGAGCAGAATGCCTGTTGTATTTTTTCCTGCGTAACGTGCTGCTGACCTGAAAAGCACATCCACCGCCGGGCGGTGTCTGTTTACAAGTGGTCCGTCTTTCACCTCTACCGAATATTCTTTGCCAACACGCTTGAGCAGCATGTGTTTGTTGCCGGGTGCTATTAACACTCTGCCCTGATAAAGCCTGTCGCCATCTTCGGCTTCTTTTATTTCCATAGCAGAAGTTTTATTTAATCCGTCGGCAAACGATTTGGTGAAACCTTCGGGCATGTGCTGAACAATGGCAATGCCGGGCATTCGTGCCGGAAGTTCTCTTAAAAGTGTACGGATGGCTTCGGTGCCTCCCGTTGAGGCGCCAAGTACAATTATTTTATCTGTATCAATGATGTGCGAACCCAGTGTACCTCTTTCGAGCATTACGTCAGCCGAGAATTTGGGACGGACAGTGTATTCAGGCATCATGGGCTTTGTGGTAATGCGTTTCAGTTTTACCTGCGAAGCTGCTTTTACTGCATCACAGAGGATAATTTTCGATTCGTTGAAAAACTGTGGCGCGTTCATGGCTGGTTTGGCAATAATTTCCGAAGCGCCATACTGCAATGCTTTCATGGCTACTTCGGTGCCCTGTGCTGTCAGCGATGAAATAACAACTACAGGTATTGGATGCTGCGACATAATTTTCCGAAGAAATGTTAAGCCGTCCATTCGGGGCATTTCAATATCGAGTGTTATAACGTCGGGAACCTCAACCTGAATTTTTTTTACGGCGATAAGCGGGTCGGCGGCTGTTCCTATGACCTCAATCTGCGGGTCGCTTTTCAATATCGTGCTCAGGCTTTGCCTTACAATTGCGGAGTCATCCACAATCAATACCTTTATCTTCTCATTCGTATCCATGTCTTCAGTTCTCAAATTATATAATAATTACACGAAATTTGGCTTACTTCCTGTTTCTAAACCTTGTTGGGTTTGTTGCTTTGTTTGTGTAATTATTATTTGCAATTTATATAAGTATACAGTAATAATTAATTTTTACGGATTGGCGATTGTTCAAAAAGTGTTTTTGAATGCGGATGACACTGATAGCACATATTTTTGCAAATTTTATATGGATGATGACTCATATATAAATTATACTTCTTTATGTTATTAGTGTGTGCGTCGTCCACCTTCTTTTTGAACAGCCTCGTATTACCGTTCCGATCTGTTTAAAAATTTATGTCGTACTTCTCCTGTTCTCGAATCAAAAAGAATTTTACGTCCTTTTGTTCCTCCTGTGCTCGATGCTATTATCGGTATTTTGTATTCGGTCAGCATCATTTCAGCTACTCTTATGTTGCGTTCGCCAATGTGCATACTGCTTTTGTCGGGCGAAAGCAAATCGCCGCCTCCAAATACCTTTGCTGTCAAATTCTCTTTTTTACTGCCCAGCATCAACATCTTTTCAGTTAGTTTTTCTATTGCGACATTGCCATATTTGGGCGACAGCAAGTCGTTTCCGTTCCAGTTGGGAAGCATGTAATGATTCATACCTCCTATTCTCAACACCGGATCGTAAAAACACACCGCTATACACGAGCCCAGAATCGTTTTAATTACATACGGCTCCTTGCTGGCGAATAATGTTGACGGGTATAAAAAATGTTGTAAAAAATTCTGGTCCATTTTTGAATCCCTTAAAAAATCTCGTCATCACCATCAAAAAACAAATCGTTTCCGTCGCCGCTGAAACTGTCAACAATGTTTCGTGATTCAGGAATTTTAATGGTAAATGTGGAGCCTTCGCCTTTAGTACTGTCAATTTCAATTGTTCCGTCGAGTACATCAAGCAGCGATTTGATAATGGAAAGCCCAAGCCCGTGTCCTCTGTTGATTGAATTGATGCCCGAATCCAAGCGTTTGAACCGTTCAAAAATAATCTGCTGATTTTTTTCAGAAATTCCTGTTCCAAAGTCCTGAACGCAAATAGACAGCACATCTTCGTCGTAGTTTACCTTAATAATAACTTTGCTGTCTTTATAGCTGTACTTCAAGGCATTGTTAAGGAGATTGCTAAGAATGAGTTTTAACTTTTCGCTGTCGGTTTTAAAATAGAAATTCTTTCCGAAACCGTATTCGATATTAAAGTGAAATTCAACTTCTATTCCCATTTTACGCGCCACCAGATTGAACGAGTCGATAATGGACTGAATAAGCGATTTAACACTTACTTTGGCAATGTTTGGCATAATTTCACCTGCTTCAATTTTAGCGGCAACAAAAATATTTCTCAACTGAAAGTCGAGATTAAATGCTTCGCTGTGTATCAGGGCTACCATGCTCACTACCTTTTTCCAGTCGTTTTTCTGTACCGAAAGTATCGATTTTGACAGTCCAAGTATGGATGTAAAGGGGTTTATTATTTCGTTTGAGATGTTCGAAATAAAGTGGCTTTTCATTGATTCCGACTCCTTAAAGCGCTGCGTTACAATCTGTAACTCACCGGAAAGCATTTTTACTTCGTTCTCTAATTTACTTCTCTCGTCAAGTTTAATTTTCAGTTCCTTCATCAACTGCTTATCCGAAATGTTTGCCATTTTAATTTGTTTTTTAATTGTTTTTTCTGAATATTGTTGGTTTAATATGTTCCAATGGTAAGTTCATACCTGATATTGACTCGGAATGTCCGATAAAGAAATAGCCACCCGGTTTCAACTGGGTGCAAATTTGCCGAATAACTTTTTCCTGCGTTTCCCGGTCGAAATATATCAGCACGTTTCTGCAAAAGATAACATCAAATTCATTGGGAAACGAATAGTTATCCATCAAGTTCAGGTAACTTAACGTCAAATTGGCTTGCAAGATACGATTTACTTTTATGGTTTGGTTGGCAGGATCTTTACTTTTCAGAAAATATTTTTTCTTCATTTCAAGCGGAACCCCATCAATTTTTGACGCAGCATAGATGCCTTTCACAGCAATATCAAGCATTTGCGACGAAATATCGGTTGCCGTAATATCGAACCTGAATGCTGGATTGTTTTTGTGAAATTCATTTAAAACAATTGATATGGTATAAGGTTCTTCACCGCTCGAACATCCTGCGCTCCAAATTCTGAAAGTTTCGCCGGGCTTTTGTATTTTTTCGTCCGGTAAAACTGCATCATTCAAAAAGTTAAAATGAACAGGCTCTCTAAAAAAGTCGGTTTTGTTAGTGGTTACCACATTCAAAAATTGAAGGATCTCTTTGTCCTGCCCTTCTTTGCTGAAAAGATATTCTTTGTACTCGGTAAAGGAGGTCATTTTAAGTTCCCTTATTCTTTTCAGCAATCGTCCCTGCAACATCACCCGTTTAATGGGGGGCATCTTTATGCCGAACTGGGCATAAATAAACTTGCTGATATCCGCAAAATCTTTTTCAGAAAGCTGCGCTTTAAAACAATCGAAATCGGGATTGTTTTGTAATATGCTGTTACTATTCATTCGTTTTGCAAACTGTTAGACTCCTGTTTATTTCACAATTTTGCTTTCTTTTTCCCGCTCTGTTTTTCTTCAACACTTTTCTCTACAGGCGCATCTTCTACGGTATTCATCAGGGCAACTACCTCTTTCCTGTTGAAAATTACATCGGCATCCAATATATATATCAAACGGCTTTCGTACATGTAGAAAGATGAAATGTACGTGGGTTTGTAATCCTCTACCGTAACGTTTTTCATATCCGAATTCTTTATTTCGAGAACATCAGAAACGCTGTCGATGGAAATGCCGAGCTTGTAACTGTTTAGGTTTTGTTCGTCTTCCAGTTCAAGCACAATCACACACGTCGAGGGTGTAACATTTACCGGAGCCATGCCAAACTTAACGCCTGTGTCAACTAAGGGAATAATTTCTTCTTGATACTCGGTAACACCCGCCACAAACGGATAGGTTTGCGGAATCGGTTTAGGAGGAGTGTATTCCCTTATTTCCCTTACCTTTGAAACATTAATTCCAAAGTTTTCTTCTCCTATTTTAAATACGAGATACGAATTTAATGTAGTATCCATATACTTAGCTGTTAGTTGTCAATAATTTGAGAAAGATGTTTTAAGTCGATGATATGAATAAAGGTATTCTTGTGAAGAATGGTTCCTTCATACGAATCAATCATTCCCTTTTTGCTGTCCAATACAGTTTCTTTTAAGTCTTCGGGTTTAATTTCAATAACTTCGCTTATCATATCAACATAAATTCCGAATCTTATTTCCTGCGAATCGGAGGGATTGATAATAATAATTGAATGATTCTTTTCTTTTTCGCCGATTTCTTCTTCCATAATCAGGCGCATATCAACCACAGGAACAATGTTGCCGTGATGATTGATAACGCCAATCATATAGTCGGGTGTATTGGGCACTTTGGTAATAACATCGGGTACTTCGAGGATGTGTAGCACCTGCAAAGCGTCAACCGCAAAAATGTTATCTTTCACAATGAACGATAATATCGTGTTTATTTGATTTGTTTCCATATTCTTGCATTTTTAAACAACTGGATTTTTTATCATTTCACGCGCAGTTTCTTTTTTAAAGCGGCGAGCATTTAATAGGCGCGACGTGTCAATAACCATCGAAATGGTTCCGTCGCCCATAATCGAAGCGCCCGAAACGTATCCCTGTTTTTCGAGGAATCTGCCGAGCGGTTTCACTACCGTTTGATATTCGCCTACAACCGAATCGGCTATGATGCCCAACTTTTTATCGTCGGTTCGTATCAAAATCATTTGCGAATACTCTTCGTCGGTTCTTTCGGCTTCTTTGAAAATGTCTCTTAAATCAATATATGGAATTTGCTCATTATTAATGGTTACCACATAGTTGAACGAGGTGTCTTTCCTACCTTTCTCTGCCGAGAATATTGTTTCGATTGACGAAATTGGCAATACATAATGATTTGCTGCCACTTTTATTAGCAATCCGTCGATAATAGAGAGCGTAAACGGCAGGCGGATGGACATAATAGTTCCTTTTCCTTTTTCGGAGTCAATAGAAACATCACCTCTGATACCTGCTATTTTACGACGCACTACATCCATTCCAACTCCGCGTCCCGAAATATCGGAAACGGTTTCGCGAGTCGAAAAGCCGCTTGTAAAAAGAAGTTCAAAAATCTCTTCTTTTGCGAGTTGAGTGTTCGGTTTAATAAATCCTTTTTTTACGGCTTTATTCATTATAATGTCAGGGTCGATTCCTCGTCCATCGTCTGATACTTCAATAATAACATTAGCGCCCGAATTATAGGCTTTAAAGAGTATTGTTCCTTTGGGTGACTTGCCGGCTGCAATCCGTTCTTCTTTTGATTCAATACCATGATCAATACAGTTCCGCAGGATATGAAGCAACGGGTCGGTCAGGTTTTCGATAATGGTTTTGTCCAATTCAATATCGCTTCCTTCAATGATGAAGTCAATGTCTTTGTTTTGTTCTTTCGACAAATCGCGCACCAATCGTTGGAAGCGCATCAATTCGCTTTGAAGTGGAATAAGGCTGATGTCAAAAGCATTATCTCTTAACTGCCGCGACAGTTTCTGTATATTTTCCGCAATAGCGGCAATTGTTGTATCGTTGTTGTTCTCGGCAAAAAGCGAAAGTTGCGATTGTGTAATCACTAATTCACTCACAAGTGTAACCAGTTCATCAACTTTGTGCGACGATACTCTGATACTTGATATTTTATGTTCCTTTGCCACCGCCGCTTTCTTTTTCTCTGCAGCTTCTTCAGGTGTTTCTACGCAATTTTTCACTTCGTTCAGCGTAAGCAGCGTGTTGGTAGTCGAAGCCTTATCAAGCAGTTCTTTCAGTTTTGGGCTGTTGATAATTGATGCGTCAGCCACCTGATCAATATGCAGTTCGCACTCGCCATCCACAAATATGAAAACTTCCTTAATCTCGTTAATCGACTGTGCTGTACTCAAAATAATTTGCCAAAATGTATAACAAGTGTCGGGTTTCAAATTGTCGATATCAGGAATTTTCGACGTAAACGCAACAGTTACGGCTTTTCCCAGCGCATGAACATCGTCGAGTAATAAAAACGGATTTGTTCCATTATCCAACAGTTCAGCCTGTGGAATAAAAGTTATCAAATAACTTTTTTCACCTTCTGGATTGACCAACTCTTCATTTTTCGTTTGGATGTTTGTTTTCTTTTCGGAGGCGTTTCCTTTGAGAAATGACTCGAATCCGGCAATAGCTGAGTTAAAATCCGACAATTCGTTTTTCGACAAATTATCGCCAAACTTCAACAAGTGCATTATCCTGTCAATAGCCGAAAATGTCAGTGTTATCAATTCACTGTTTACATTGATTTTTTTATTTCTGACATTGTCATAAATAGTTTCGAGGTGGTGTGTAAACTCACTGAGGCGGTTGAATCCGAACATAGCTCCCCCACCTTTTATAGAATGCATTGCCCGAAAAATCCGTTCAATAAGTTCCTGATTTTCCATATCGTTCTCCAGAAGCAGCAGCGCTTCTTCGAGGTCGCGTATGTTATCCATAGACTCTTCGACAAATTTTGCCTTAAATTGATCTATTTTGTCCATTGAAAAATACTTTATATGTTAAAATAACTGCACAACTTTTCTCTGCTGAACACTTGTCAAAGTCGGAAACAATCCAACAAATGAATTTGTTCAAATATATAAGTGTTAAGCCTTGTGTTTAGCTTATTCTTATCGAATAACTCTTGAAATAGCTGAAAGAAGTTTGGCTGGAACAAATGGCTTTATAATCCATCCCGTAGCGCCCGCTTCTTTGGCTTCCATTTTCTTTTCTGCCTGCGACTCTGTAGTTAAAAATAAAATTGGCGTATGTTTGTACTGTTCCATTTCGCGAATTTTTCTAATCAACCCCAATCCATCAAGGTTAGGCATGTGTAAATCGGTAATTACGATGTCGATATGGCGACCGTCGAGAAATTTCAACGCATCTTCACCATCAATACCAACAAGAACCTCGTATCCTTCGTTTTGAAGCGTAAAACTCACTACTTCGCGGATACTTTCAGAATCGTCAACGATTAATACTGTTTTTGCCATAATAATACTGCTTTATTTTTGTTTTAATTGTTTTTGCAAATTATACCGGAAAAACCGGCATTGGTTAATAACGATTTTAAATCGTCGGGGACCGAAATCGAAATACTGACATCGAATCCTTCCTTTTGACCGCTTAATTTTAAAGCATAAAGCAACTGAACAAAAGTTACATCAATATTCTCAACATTTTCAGTTGAAATGTCGATGCTTTTATGCTTTTTGCGATTTGCATTCAACTCTTCGGTAATTTTCTCAATATTACTGATGGTTAATTGCCCACCAAAGACAACGTTCAAGTTACCTTTTTTATTGCTGTATTTTACACTGTAGTTTCTCATCTTGTAAATAAAATATTTGTTTTAAACTCAATACTGTACATGTTTTTAAATCTTTATATCTGCGTAAACAGACTAAAAATCAATGAAAAACACTATTTCACTAACAATTTACCGACCTTTATACTTTGATTACCCTAAAAGGGTTTCAATATTTATCGAATGATTTCGATAAATATATCATATTATTTCCGCATACACATATTTATAGCTGATATTATGCACTTTACAAACTAAAAAAATCATGATTCTGCTGTTTGGGCTAGATTATTTTGTGAGAGTGGAATTATTTTAGTTTATAATCGATTCATTGTTTCCTAATATTTTTCATTCCATTTGTCGGGCAACTGTGTAATAGCGCACTTTCGATTTCCAGAAGCAATTTCTGAAAAAGAATTTGTTGCCGCAACATCCTCATGTATGCAAATAAAAAATCAAAGCCTCACATTGTTCATGCAAGGCTTTGGCTTTCAAGTGACCCCGGAGAGGCTCGAACTCTCGACCCATTGATTAAGAGTCAATTGCTCTACCAACTGAGCTACGGAGTCATTTTTTTGTTTTTGGCGGTGCAAAGGTAGAGAAAAAATTGAAAAAACAATACTGAACTTATATTTTTTCTGTTTGTAGATGATTATTTTTTTACGAACAGCTAAAACAACTCATTATTGATAATCGTTTCTATTTTCCGAACAGCATGAAAATAAGAGGCTTTTAATGCGCCTACCGAAGTGTTGAGAATTTTAGACATTTCCTCGTATTTCATATTATCAAAATATTTCATGTTAAAAACGAGACGTTGCTTATCGGGCAACGTAAGAATACTTTTTTGAAGTCGTTTTTGAATTTCGTTGCCTGCAAACAGCGGGTCGTTGTTCACTTTTTGCGTCATAACAGATTCAAGGTCTTCGAACGAATTTATCAACTCTGCCTTTTTTTTATTCAAATGACTCAGCGCTTCGTTTGTGGCAATGCGGTAAAACCAAGTAAAAAAAGACGCTTCACCTCTGAAATTAGGCAAACTGTTCCACGCTTTTATAAATGTATTTTGCAGTAAATCGTCGGCATCTTCGTGTACCACAACCATTTTGCGCAAATGCCAATAGAGCCGCTGCTGATATTTTTTAACAAGCAGCGAGAACGCTTCTTCGCGCTTACGCGGATTTTGAAGCATTTCGAGTATCAATTTGTCGTCGGGATACATAAAATTTTCGCCCGCGAAAGTACAAAAAAGATTCGAATTTTTATTTGTCCAAAATTGACAGGGAGCAGTTAAAGCAGATGTTTAATATTATTCAAAATAAAATGTCAGAACAAAAATTCGGGACAATAATTTGTCTAACACCTTTGTGTAAAGTATATCTTCAATTTCGCCTGTTCCAATGGGATTCAGGATGTTGACCATGCCTATCGAAATTTTAAATTCGGTAGCGAAACGAAAATAACTCATGTAAGAGTCGATGCCGGCACCCAACTCCCAGCAAACATCGAACGACCGAATCAGCAGACCGTCTTTCCTGCTTTTTGCCAAGTCGTATCGGGGATTGATGCCTGCCAACAAATAAGGTTTGGCGTTGTGCATTCGCATTCCATTGAATTTCAGCATAAAGGGGCATTCGAGGTAAGTTGATTTTATTTCGAGCGGGTATTCGTCTTTAACGCCGTTTGTATCAATAAAGAGTAAATCGCGCTGTCCAAAATTGATACCGGGCAATATGCGAAAACTCAAATATTTATTAATTCTGAAATTGGAAACCATTCCCAGATTCAGTCCCGGATTCAACGAAATTACATCGGCATATCGCCGCTCGGCGCCGGCTGGAAGTTCGTTGGCATGAACAACCCTGTAATTCATCACGTTGAAGCCTATCAGAAATCCGAAGTTCAACGGTTTATTGTCGAATCCGGACAAATTGGGAACTTTGTTTGTTCGCTGTCCCCAAGCCAACGTTGCTGTGAATACGAATATAAAAAGGATATGAAATTTCATTCAAAAACAATAATATCGGCACAAAATATATTTACAGAACGATATTCTGTTGTGATTTATTGCAAAATGATTTGACAAATGCACTTTCAGCATCCATGAAAATATAATTAACATTAGTTTTATTTACTTTTGAGTTTTTTATCAGTAGTCAATACAAAGCGTTGTTCCTGTGGAACTTTATGAGTTTTGTGTAACATCAGTAACTTACAAACATTAAACTCTTTGAACTCGAAACTTTGATGTTTATTTTAAATCAAAATGGATGGTAATATTATAGGGACTTTCTACTTTTACGCCATCTTTTTTTGCAGGTATCCACTCCCAGTCGTCGGGAAAATCTTCGGCAGTTTTAAGGACAATTTCGTCCATCATTTCGTTCAGACTTTTGCTGATATAACTGTCCACAATTTTGCCTTCAGTGGAAATTACCAATGTAAGGATAATTTTGCCTTCAACTTTATTGTCAATAGCTTCTACAGGATAACCAACGCGGCTTGATATAAAAATATAAGGAATTAAAGGGCTTCCCAAAAAAAGAGGTGGAAAAAAGTTCCGCATTTCGTGGTATTCCGAACCTGCTCGGCGCAACAGTGTGTCGCGAGTAAAATCGTATTGAAACTCAAAAAGACTTCCAAGATTAAAAAACATCCATGAGCCAGAACGTTTACCTTCTTTGTAACGCCCGCGCTCAATCAGGTTCGACTTGTAATAAAGTTCGTACTTTCCGTCCCATACCGATGTATCCTCGTCCTTAACTTGATAATGTTCGGTAAAAAGTTTGTCGGCGCTTCGTCGCATCCGCTGTTTTTGTGCCGGCAACAACTGAACAACAGATAAAAACATCACTAAAACGATGCTGTAAATAAATATTTTGAGTGTTCGATTCATTGGATTTTCTTAATAATATAAAATAAAGATTTGGGATGTAATTGTAATGTAGCAGTTTCATAAAATATCACGAAGCTGTTTAAAACCGGATGGATGACAAGGAACTTTACCAATTAGTAATAAATAGAAAACTGTTATGTTTTCATTTTCAATTTTCAACTCTTTAAAGTTTTGCTGCATCCATAAAACTGTTGAGCAGTTCGGGATTTTTTTCGAGTGCATTACCTATCACAACAATATCGGCGCCGTGCTGATAGGCGGTAGCGAGTTTTTCGGGCGTATCAATGCCTCCGCCTATCATCAGTGGAATTGAAGTGTTTGCTTTTACCCTTGAAATGATACATGCAGGCACAGGCGAGTATGCACCACTGCCTGCGTCCATGTAAATTAATTTCATGCCTATCATTTCTCCGGCAATGGCGGTTGCAACAGCGATGTCGGGCTTGTCGGCAGGGATTGGACGTGTATTGCTGATGTATTCGACCGAAGTAAGATGCCCGCCGTCGATAAGCATATAGCCCGTGGAGATGGGTTCGATGCTGTAGCGCCTGATTGTTGGTGCGGCAATTACGTGATTTCCTATCAAAAGTTCGGGATTGCGCCCCGAAATCATCGACAAAAATAACATTGCATCGAAACCTTGAACAACGTGCGACGAATGACCGGGGTAAAGAACAATAGGTATGTCTAAATTCTTTTTTAAAAAGCCAAGTAGCGGTTCAACAGGCGTTGAAATGAGGCTTCCACCTACGAGAAGGAAGTGAGGCGTGCGTTTTTTCATACCTGCAACTAATTGTTCCATCGTTGCATCCGAGCATTTGTCGGGGTCGATGAGGAACGAGAGTAGTTTTTCTCCTTTTGAAATAACTGATAGAATATTTTCGTAAATCATAGCTGCTTTTTTCGACTATTGCGCGGCAAAGTTACCGATTATTTTAACAATGCCAAACAAGTGTATAGTCCGAATCGGTAATATAATTCAACTGATAGTGTGTGGCGCGTACTCCCAGCTCTTCGGTATTCAATATTCCTTCGTGGCAAAGAGCAAAGGGCGAAACTTTGAGGTCGGCATTAAAAACAGCATCCTGTCGGCGTATCATTTTATAGAGAACTTCTTTGGCGCACCAAATCAGTGTATCGTATTCCAGCTCCTTATCGGGAGGGATAAAAAGTTTTTCGTCGGGGTGAAGAAACCTTTCGGCAATGCGTAGAATACGCTGCTGTGGTATTTCGATGTCGATGCCTGCAATGTCATTTTGGGAGATAGCAATGGCTGCAAAACCTTTAGTATGCGTAATACTGATACTTTTATTGAGCTGCGCAACAAATGGCTGCCCGTTTTCGTTGTAAATAACGTGAGGAATGTGTTGAGTAAGTTTGTAAATCAGCGCTCGCGAAGCCATCCACTCCAGTCGTCGCGGCGCATAACGAAACGACTGCACGTTTAGCAGCATTTGTTTTGTGCAAGGGAACATTTGCAAGAGCTGCTCTTCGGTTTCATCTATTTTCCAAACAGCAGCAACGCCGCCTGAATCTGTTTTTCTTGAAAATATAACAGGCATTACCAATTATTTTTCCATCGAATGCTTTCGACCATGCGAAAAATATCGTCGGAGATGAAATGAACCACCGGAGCAAGCGAATCTTTGTTGGGAGCTGTATTAAAATAGAGAGCGCCACGCAAAAAATGCCTTACGCTGTCGGTAACAAAAAATTGAAAGGAGGAAGCTGCATTTCCTTTTATTTCGAAAACTGTTCCATAAACGTTTTGATTGTCATTAATAAAGGGATATTCCTTTATACCATCAGCTTTAATGGTATGCGCGTATGCAAAACGGATGTTATCCTCAATAATTTCATAAATATTATTGTTCACTTCTATATAAGTGATATGTATTTTTGCATTAAACTGCGGGAATGTAATATTAATCCAGTTAGGTTCGGCTGTGGGCGATACATCGGTTTCTACGCGGGCATACTTTGGATAAATAAAACTGTAAGGCATTGCCGAATCAAGCTGTATGTAACCTTTTTCGGGCATTTCGATACGAAAATAGCCTCTCGGTTTGGGTGTTCCTGCTTGCCGGCACGAAACCGAGAGCAACATTATTGTGCAAAACACGATTGATAGCCGTAATAAATATTGATACATTTGCTAATTATTTCTTTTTGAACAAGGTGTGTTCACAAATTTTTCTGCCAACAGCCGACAAAAGTAATTTATATGCAGAGAAAAAGCAAGTGGATACTGAAATAAAGAAGATAATTTGCCAACTCTATTTATACTCAAACAGAATTGATTTGCGAATAAAAGCAACAAGGGGATTAATCCCCTTGCCAATAAATAAAACTGAACAGTTAAAACTGGAATACTCTGTTATTTGTAAACCATTTTTGTTTGAGGATAAATCGGTAAAATATCCTGAATACAGTTTCCGGATTATAGATTAATTTGCCAAAATGCGTATTATTCGAATCATTCGCGTTCAAAAAAACTTTTTGAACAGTTTCAAAAAAGTTTGTACTTTCTGCAGATTCACGTAATTTTGGGCGCTCAAATCACGTTGAAATTCATCGGTTATGTACACAAAAGAAGAATCAAAAGCGGTAAGGGTTGAGTTTTGGGAAAAACTGACCAACCGCACTCGAAGATTGCCCGGACAAAAAGGCCGTAAAAAATTCTGGATTTTCGAAAACACCGGAATCAAGGGTGTTGATTTGCGTTTCGATGTGGATAGAACAAAGGTGCAGGTTGCACTGGAAATTAATCACACCAGCGAAGAACGCCGGCTCGAACTGTTTGAAAAACTGAAAGCCTGCAAGTCGATATTCGAATCGGAATTTGGCGAGCCGCTTACATGGACATTTCTGTACGAAAAAGATACAGGCGAACAAGTATGCCGCATATTTGTTGAACGCGCCGGCGATATTCACCAAAAAGATTTGTGGGCAGAAATGATTTATTTTTTGATTGACAAAATGATGAAACTCGAAAAAGCATTCCTTGCCGTAAAAGATTATATGCAATCGGATATGAATAAGTAATTGTAACAATTTATGAACAATACAATCTGTTTTCCTGCCGAATGGACAGAGCAGGATGCTGTGCTAATGGCGTTGCCGCACAAGGCTACCGACTGGGCTGATATGCTCGGCGAAGTGCAAAACTGTTTTTGGGAAATCATCAATGCCATAACAAAACATGACGAGCCGGTTATACTGCTTGTTCCCGACCGCCAAAACTTTGATGAGGCTAAACATCGCTTCAGCGAAAAGGTATGTCCCGTCATTGTTCCAACCAACGATACTTGGGCGAGGGATTTCTGTCCTGTTTTTATTTACAAGGATGGCGTACCCGTTTGCCTCGATTTTAAATTCAACGGCTGGGGACTGAAATTCGCTGCCGATAAGGATAATCTGATTTCGGGAACGTTAGCGTGCCGCAATATATTTTCGGAAAAATCGGGATACCGTAATCTTTTGAATTTTGTACTCGAAGGCGGAAGTCTTGAATCCGACGGCGAAGGAACATTACTCACCACCGCCCAGTGTTTGCTTTCGCCCAACCGAAACGGCGAATGGAACCGTCCTCAAATTGAAACGTATTTAAAAGAACATTTGGGACTTTCGCGCATTCTATGGCTTAACAGCGGATTTTTGGAAGGCGACGATACCGACAGCCACATCGACACGCTGGCGCGTTTCTGCGACACAGAAACCATTACTTATGTTAAATGCAGCTCCCCTAACGATATTCACTTCGAGGCGCTGGCAAATATGGAAGACGAGCTGAAAAAATTTTGCACCCCCGCCGGAAAACCATACCGACTGCTGCCGCTTCCAATGGCTGAACCTGTATTTTTCGATGGCGAAAGACTTCCCGCCACTTATGCCAATTTTTTGATTGTAAACAAAGCCGTACTTGTGCCCACTTACAATTCACCGCTCGACGATGAGGCTATAAAAATTATCTCATCCGCTTTTCCCGACCGCAAAGTTGTTGGCGTCAACTGCAATGCGCTTATCAAACAGCATGGCTCGCTGCATTGCGTTACAATGCAGCTGCCCAAAGGAAGTATCAATCCCAATTTTTTAGCATAACAGCAATGAAAACAGTAAAAACAGGAATTATTCAGCAAAGTAATTCGAGCAGTGTCGAAGCAAATTTACGGAAACTCGAAAGCAACATCCGCAAAGTTGTTTCGGAAGGCAGCGAATTGGTTGTTTTGCAGGAATTGCACAATACACCATACTTTTGTCAGACCGAAGACCCTGCTATTTTTGATATGGCAGAGCCGATTCCGGGACCTTCGACCGTTTTCTTTAGCGCTTTGGCAAAAGAGTTAAAAACAGTTATAGTAACATCCCTTTTTGAGCGCCGCGCCGCCGGTTTGTATCACAACACAGCCGTAGTTATCGAAAACGACGGCACAATTGCAGGGAAATACCGTAAAATGCACATTCCCGACGACCCAGCCTACTACGAAAAATTCTACTTCACCCCCGGCGATACAGGATTTACGCCCATCCAAACCTCTGTTGGGAAATTAGGCGTGCTGGTGTGCTGGGATCAGTGGTATCCCGAAGCCGCTCGCCTGATGGCATTGCAGGGCGCCGATTTACTGATTTACCCTACCGCCATCGGGTGGGAAAGCAGCGACAGCGCCGACGAGAAAGAGCGGCAGAAAGAGGCATGGATACTGTCGCAACGCGCCCATGCCGTAGCCAACGGATTGCCGGTAGTTGCGGTAAACCGCGTTGGTTACGAGTACGACCCGTCGGGCGTTACAGGTGGCATACTTTTTTGGGGAAACAGTTTTGTTGCCGGTCCGCAGGGTGAATTTATTGCACAGGCAGGAAGCGACGGCGACGAAAACATTACAGTAGAAATCAACCTTTCGGGTACCGAAGAAGTCCGTCGTATGTGGCCCTTTTTACGCGACCGGCGCATTGATGCTTACGCTGATATTTTGAAAAGATTTGTGGATTAAATAAAGTTTTATTGAGCAATTAAGATGTTATATTGGACCGTCAAGATGTTATATTGAACCGTCAAGATGTTATATTGAGCCGTCAAGATGTTATATTGAGCCGTTAAGATGTTATATTGAACCGTCTATATTGAACCGTCAAGATGTTATCGTTATAAAATAAAGATAAACATGCGTAACACGAATGAGTTATTATGCATTATAACAGGAGAAGGCAATTTAATACTTAACCGCTATCAAACAAATTAAAATTTACGACAGGTAAAGTATCGTTCCTGTGCGACTTTGCAATACATACTCATCCCTTTCCGCAGATTATTGTCCTGTCATTTCTGCTTTCATCAAACATATTCCATTTTTTTCCCTACTTTTGTTCCGTTTTTTCAACACAGCTATATTAACAGATATGGACGAAATGAAAGGTTATCAAAAAATCGACAGGTACGACGACGAACTCACAGCTCAACTTTCGGACGTTTATCGCCAAGCATTGGTATTGCTTGGCGAAGACCCCACGCGCGAAGGTCTGGAAAAAACGCCGAAGCGTGTTGCAAAGGCTATGCAGTTTCTTACGCAGGGGTATCATGCAAAGCCCGAAGATATTATACGGTCGGCAATGTTTCAGGAAGATTATCAGCAAATGGTGGTGGTAAAGGACATCGAAATCTATTCACTGTGCGAGCATCACTTGTTGCCATTCTTCGGCAAGGCTCATGTGGCTTACATTCCGCGTCATCATATTACAGGATTGAGCAAAATTGCCCGTGTGGTGGAGGCTTATGCCCGTCGCTTGCAGGTGCAGGAACGCCTGACAACACAAATCAAACACTGCATTCAGGAAACGCTGAACCCGCTGGGCGTTGCGGTTGTTATTGAGGCGCAGCACATGTGTATGCAGATGCGCGGCATCCAGAAGCAACATTCTGTTACCACAACGTCCGACTTTACGGGCGCATTTATGAAAAATGTGGCAACCCGCGCCGAGTTTTTCAATATTATTGGCTCGCAAAGTTTTAAAAGTTGATAATTGAAAATGTATCCATCATTTTCCTGTTCTCCATTTTTATACTCAACAGGAAATAAATTGCCAATAACAGAGGTTTTATATCCGGTTCAACTGTCGCCCTGCACCGGCAATGGGACATGCCCCATTGTCGCTTCTATTCGCAAATCAATTTTATTTGAGTATAACTTTAATGATTGCCACAAAAAATATTCACAACCGGCTCAATTCCCTATTTACGAAAGAGGAACTGTGGCTTATTGAAAATCTTTTTCGCCGAAAACGAACCGTTTTCGATGGAGATACACCCAACGAGGATGTTTTGCTCAGCACATCAAGTCGTAACGGTATTACGCCCCTGCTGTATGCTGGCAATTTGTGCGATGGCTTTTCCGAAAGGTTTCGGGCGGCTGTAAAGCAGGAATATCTTTATACGATGGGGCGAAATTCAGCCTTTCAAAAGATTGCAGAAGAAATTATTAATAAGCTTTCGTCCGTCAATATTCCTGTTATTTTGCTGAAAGGGATTCATTTGGCTACAAATGTTTATCCCGATATTGCCCTGCGTCCGATGAGCGACATCGATTTGCTTGTTCCGCCCGGTAAAGCAGCTTTGGCGTGGCAAATCATGAACGGTAAAGAACCAGACGAAAGAGATTCGGACAAAAAGACGGCGCATCATTTGCCCGCGTTCAATTATCGCGGCGCAAACATTGAGTTGCACAGGTATTTATTCCCTTCCGATGTAAAATATACCGTTCCTGTTGATGATATATGGAAACATTCCGAAAAACTCGACCGTTTTAATGCGTTTGCAATGAATCCTGTTCATCAAATTATTTATCTTCTGCTGCATGTTTATTACACCACGCGACAGGGCGGTTTTCGTTTAGGATGGTTTGATGATATTACAGCCGTAACCGGTTTTTATAGCGACAGCATCGCGTTAAGCGAGTTAAAAACAGCGTGCGAAGCATGGCGCGTATATAAGCCTGTACATCTGATGCTGCAATTTTACGCGCTGCTGGTTCCCGATAACAAACTTGGTGTTTTGCTTTGCGCGAAAAGCGAAAAACAGATAAAACAAATGATCCGCCTGCTTCATACATCCAACCAGTTGAAGCCGGAATACGGTTACGGGATTGTTTTTGAACGGTTGTGGCAAACAAAAGGCATCCGTAACAAAATTGTTTTCATCAAAAATATATTGAATAACAAATCGGGCTGTTCGCCCCAACGAATTGCACATTTGTTTAAAAACAGTTTCAGGTTTGCTGTGCAAAAAATATTACGGAGGTAAATAATGGTTAAACATGTAACAGCTATGCAAAAAGTGATGATTTTTATCGACTGGTTTTTGCCCGGATTCAAAGCGGGCGGACCTGTTCGTTCGATGGCAAATATGGTTGAACATCTGAACAGTGATTTTGAATTTTATATTGTAACGCGCAACACCGAGTACCTCGAAACACAGCCTTATACCAACGTAACAACTGACAGCTGGAACGATTTTGCGCCGAATACAAAAGTCTTTTACGCTTCTAAGGAAAAAATATCGCAGAAGCAGTGGCGTAAACTGATTCGCGCCATTCGTCCCGATACAGTATATATCAACGGTATCTATTCCCCTTTCTTTTCAATGATGCCTTTGTATGCCGCAAAACTTGAGCGGATTAAAAAGATTATTGTTGCGCCAAGGGGAATGTTAGCCGAAAGCGCAATCGGCGTCAAGAGTTTTAAGAAAAAACTTTTTTTGAAGCTGATACGCCTCACAGGACTGTACAAAAATGTTGAATGGCATGTTACCAATTCCAAGGAAGGCAGTGAAGTTTATCAAGTTGTCAATTTAAAGGCGCAACTTTTTGTTGCACCCAACCTGTCACGCAAAAGCTGTCCCGATTTCCATACAGTTGATAAAAGCGCCGAAAGTGTAAAACTGTGTTCGTTTGCACGGATTTCGCCCGAAAAAAACACCATGTTTGCGCTGCAGTGTTTAAAAAAGATTCCCCCAACTGTTAAAATTCAATTTGATTTATACGGCGAGATATACAATGCTGCTTACTGGCAAAAATGCAGAGAAATAATTGACGGGTTCACGAATAACATCACAGTTAGTTACAGTGGAGTTGTTGATCCGTCGAAAGTATCGGACAGCATTGCGCAGTATCATGCACTGTTTTTGCCAAGCAGAGGCGAAAATTTCGGACACGTTATTCTCGAAAGTTTTATGGCAGGGCGTCCCGTTATTATCAGCAACCAAACGCCATGGCGCAATTTAGCCGAACAAAATGCAGGATGGGATTTGCCTTTGGATGAATCGGAATTTACCGGAACCATCGAACTTTTAGCTCAAATGCAGCAATCGGAATACGATAAATGGTGCAAGGGAGCTTTCCGGTTGGCTGCTGGTATTATTAATGATACAAAATTGCTGCTGATGTATAAAGAGATGCTTTCCATTTAGTTGAAAATTGAAAACGCCCCCCGTGCCTTCTTCATTTTCAACTCTCAATATTCAACTCACTCTATCCTCACTTCCCTGTACGAGCAAATCTTTTGTCCGTCGCCCCAGTAGGCTTCGCAGCGAATGGTGTAGCTGCCCCGCCTGCTGAATTTGTAAGTGATTGTTTCGCCCAGCATCAAATCGTTGTTGTTGACGTCCCAAAAGTAGTGGACGTTTTCGGCGTCGTCAAAGCCCATTAGTGTGGCTTTGAGCGTAATTTCATCACCTCTTTTAACCGTTTCGGGAAAACTGAAATACACTTGCTGCGGACGCTCCAATTCCAATTCGTAGTTGGCAACATCGTACAGTTCTTCGTTGGTAACAGAGTCAATTACCGAGAGCGTAACCTCGTAGGCGCCCGGTCCGGGCAAGCAGTGGTCAACCGAAGCGCCAATAGTTTCGGTACCGTCGCTAAAGCGCCATCGGTACTTTACAGGAATTGTATCGGCTTCTATTGCCCGCTCCTCAAAAAAGGTGAAGCAGTAGTTCTCCTCCTCCACTTCGGCGGCGTCTTCGCAAAACACAATCTTGTAATCGAAGCGGTAAATATTGTCGTTGCCCTCGCGCGATGATGCAAAAAAGCCCGATGTTTCGTCGGGAAAAATGTAACATCCAAAATCGTCGAAAGGCGAGTTTACAGGGCTCGGAAGCGGCACAGGATTTGTCCACTCGCCATCCGCGAAAGCGGAAACATAAATATCGAAGCCACCCATGCCACCGTATCTGTCCGAAGCAAAATAGAGTTTGCCCGAAGCATGGAAAAACGGGAAAAGCTCGCGCCCTGTCGAGTTGATATTCGCTCCCATATTCACAGGCTCGCTCCATCCCGAAGCGGTGCGGCTGCTGGTGTAAAGGTCGGTTTCGCCCACGCTGCCTTCCATGTTCGATGCAAAAACAAGCGTTGTGCCATCGGGCGAAAGCGCGGGATGTGCAAATGTGGCAGCGCTGTTTGCCGAAAACGACAGTTGCGTGAACTCGCCCCACGTGTCGGGACTTGTACGTTGCGCCTCAAACAGCCCCAAAGGTATTTCGCTGTTGCGATTGGCTGAACGCGCTTCTTTGTACGATTTTATTTTGTTGAAGGTAGCAATTTGCAACATGCCGTTGTCAGAGAACGTTAGGGAGCCTTCGGAAAGATTCACCGACTTGTCGGGCTGAAACAGGCGTGCCTTTCCCAACCGCCCGCCCTTTAACAGCGGGGCGCTGTAAACTTTGTAAAGATGCTCGTTGTTTTGGTTGAAGATGCTGATAAGCACATTGCTTTTGCGGTTCGATACAAAATAGAGCAGCGAATCGTGAACCAAAGGGGCTATTTCGCTCGAATAGTCTTTGTTGATATTCAGTCGCACTGTTTCGATTTCCTGCGCTGTGGCGGATGTGAACGACCAAACAGTGGTTATTATCAGTAAAATTAATTGGAACACAGATTTACGCAGGTAAAAAAAACAATCCGCGAAAATTCGCGTTATCCGCGTTCTAAAACTCTGTTTTCTTAAAAAATTATTTTCTGTCATTTGAATATACTTTTCTTTTGGTTTGAGGCATTTTACCAAAGTTCAACAATAATTCCACTTCGATGTCAGTTGCTTTTCGTTGGCAGGCTTCAATTTCTCACTCAATTTCAACTCCAGTAAGAATCCGTATCGTCAACGTTACAAACCTGTTTTTTATTCGCTAAAATCCGCGTTCCCCTTGTTCGTCTGTCATTGTTTTAAAAGAATCTTGGGCTTGTGGTGTTCACACGGTAGCCGAAATCGAACTGTAACGATATTTCGTGGCTGCCTGCGTTAAACTTCCGCAATTCGCCTGTCGGAAAGTCGTAACTGTAGGTTGCACGCATACGCGGCGTGATTTGCCAGCCCAGTACGGCTACAAATTCGTTGTTGGTACGGTAAGTACCGCCCACCCACACCAAATCGAGGATGATAGCCGACAGCGAAATATCGGCAAGTGTACGCACCTGCGGTCCAAACTTCAATAATGCCGAAGGCTGAAGCCGAAGCGAATTGCTAACATCAAAAAGGTAGCCAGCAGTAAGGTTCATCGACGAGCGACCGAATGAAAAGAACGATGCTTCGTAATCGAACGGCGTGCGGTAAAAGAAATCGTAAACCGAGAAGCCTGCAAAGAACCGCTCACCATACCATGCAGTTCCGAAACCCAGAACCGGACGATTGTCTGATTCAATATCCCGCAACTGCTCAAATGCCTCGTCGGGATTCTCAATGTCGATTAATTCGATGTCCATGTTACCGTAGTTTGCCGACGAAAACCCGCCGTTTAAGCTGAATGCAAGTTTGCTTCTGCCCAAAAACAGACGGTAGGTATATGATAGAGTTGCACGGAAGTTGGCGTAAACGGCAAACTTCTCGTTGTAAATAAATCCGCCCAGCGCAACATGTTCGCTTTTAAGCGGCGCATGAATGGTAACATTTTGCGACGACGGCGGATTGGGTGTGTCCCACCACTGCTGCCTGAACGAGCCGAAAATCGACAGCGCCTCGCGCGACCCTGCAAACGCAGGATTAATCATATACTGATTGTGCACATAATGCGACGTCATTAGCATCCGCTCTTGCGAGAAGAGCGATAAAGGAAGCATAAATAAAATAAATAAAAAAGCATACCTCACCACTATTCCCTCTCCAAAGGAGAGGGGGATAGCAAGGCGTTTAACTGTTTTTTTTAAGTAATTGTGCGCTTTGAAAAGCGTCCGGATGTATGGCTCAATGCAATATTCGCCTGTGTTTTGCGTAACACTACTCCCTCTTTTTTGGATAGGGGATAGGGGAGAGGCTTTAAAAGATTTCTTTGTTTTCATATCAGTAAAATTATGGAAAAGAAGAAGTTTCTCACCAAAGAATGGGGTGAGTACAGCACAATGCAATGTTCGCTTGCATTGTGCGTAACACTTCCTCCTCTCATTTTGGAGAGGGGATAGGGAAGAGGTGTGCTTTTTCATCGTTTTATAATCAAATATTTTTTTACGGTACTTGCTCCTTTGCCCGAAAAGACATAAGAATAGATGCCTTCGGGCACAGGCTTGCCGTTGCGGGCGCCATCCCAAAAGGGTGTTCCTGTCGGGTGCCCGTAATCGGTTGCGGTGTAAACCACCTGTCCGTCTTTATCGAATATTACCAGTCGGTTGCCGTTTACCTGATGTGCACCCACAATTTCGAACAGATCGTTAACGCCGTCGCCATTGGGCGAAAAGCCTGTTGGACAGCGCAACCCATAAAGTGTTATCATTACCTCGTCGTAACTCATACATTCGCCGTTGCGAACCGTCCAGCCCAGCACTGTTTCGCCGATTGGAAAGCCGTTTGCCGCTGTTTGCGGAAATTTTGCATTAAAGAAAGCGATGCCGGCGTTTGAGTTCCATTCGCCCTCGCCCACAGTGGGTGTGCGGGCATTTAATGTTGTATTGCTCGAATAGATAATGGTATCGTTGCCTGCAAACGCAATGGGTATTTCGTAAAATGTAACGTCCACTTCATCGGTTGTTTGGCATTCTTTGCCGTCCACAACCACAGTCCACGTGAGCGTACAGGTTTCGCGGTTGTTTACATCATCCATCGTAAAAATAGAATTGGCGGCGTGCACATTGGTAAACGTTCCGCCGGCATTGGCGCCGGCATCTTTCAGTTGCCACGTACCGGTAGCACCTGCGCGGGGAGGCTCGGCGTTGAGCGTAATCTGGTTGCCGCACAGCTCAGCGTCGTCGCCTGCAAAAGCGATGGGAATTTCGTAAAACGTAACATTTACCTCGTCCGCTGTTTCGCAGCCAACATTGTCCACCGCCACACTCCACGTCAGGGTGTATGTTTTATGGTCATTAACATTATTAATTACAAGATTGGAATTGGGGGCGTGCGGATTCGAAAATTCGCCTTCGCCGGTATCCTCCTCTTTCAGCAGCCACGTGCCTGTAACGCCTGCGCGGGGAGGCTCGGCGTTGAGCGTAATTTGAGTTCCGCACGCTTCGGCGTCGCTGCCCGCAACCGCAATGGGAATTTGATGAAATGTTACGTTTACCTCGTCCGCTGTTTCGCATGCTTTGCCGTCCACAGCCACAGTCCATGTAAGTTTGTATGTTTTGTGGTCGATTACATCATTAATCACAAAGCCCGAATTGGCGGCATGTACATCTGTAAACGCACCCTCGCCGGTATCCTCATCGTGCAGCTGCCACGTGCCGGTGTTTCCCTCGAGGGCAGGCGCAGCATTGAGCGCAGTTTCAGTGCCGCACACATCCGTATCGTCGCCCGCAAACGCCACAGGTTTAATATCGGGAACGGTAATGGTATCGCCCATTCCGTCGGGAGTGGCAATGCAGTTAAGGTTGTCAGTAATTTGTGTTATCCAAAAATCGGTTTCTCCCTTAACGGGATGGTTCACTATTTTCATGTTCGGCAGTGTTTCGGTAAACGCTTCACTTCCGTTGGTATAGTTTACACTGAAAGGGGTATTTCCGCCAACAATAAAGGTGATTGCGGCATCGCCTTCGCCGCACACTTCGGAGCTGGTACTGATGTAACCTTTGGGCGAGCCCAGCAGTTTTACATTTATGGATGTATCGGCGATGCACTCGTCAACGGCTTGCGTCGAAATGCCGTTGGCTTGCGTAAAAATAACCGTGTAGCCTTCGTTGGGTTCACCCGCAAAGAGCGTGGTTGAAGCGTTGTGAGGCGTAAACGTTCCATTGCCGCCCGTTGCTACCCGCCATCTGAATACGCTTTCGGTTTCGTCGAGGTCGGGATTCGCTTTCAGCGTAATGGTATCGCCGCATCCCTCAATCGAAGCATAGTCAAACGTCGGTTTAAGAGGGGTATTGTGAACATGTACGATAATTGCCTCGTCGGGATTACCGGGTATCCAGTCGGAAACCCCGTCCCGGAACCATAAAATGGTTAATTTCAGTTTATGGATATTACGATTTTCGAGGAGGAATGGATTGAAACCAATTCTCCTGATACATACAGGCTCGCTTACCGACGACGACCAACCCTCTACCGAAAGGTTATCGCTGTAAGGATGAACAGCCATCCCTGTTTCAGCGTCTTCGAGCCTTATCCGTGCATCGAACGGCTCATCTCCTGTAAAATCAATTTGAAACTCTATATCAAATACATGATTAACAATTGGCTTGGTCAAGCACTGTGTACGCTCGTAAACTACCAGCGAGGCTGTAGGCTGTGCCACACCCGCCGCACAAAAGAGCAGCGACGGTATAATAATGAAAGCAATATATTTTTTCATGCATAATGTATTAAGTTTGTTGCGCAAAACAGCCCTGAAAGGGCTTCATCTTCATAACCGCACCGGCAAATGTAGGGGCGGGGTTTGCCCGCCCAGCGTTGCCTGCGGAAAATGACGCTCGTATCTCCCTGCCCGCAAGGGCAGAACAGATGTGAAAGTACAGGTTTTGAAGATTCAGCCTTTTCAAGGCTATCAAAAGTAATACTGCGTAACATAATGTATTAAGTTTGTTGCGAACAATAATGAGAACACGGATAACGCAGATTTTCGCAGATATTTTACCGTTTCGCAACAATGCCCATTTGCTCAAGCAACTGTGGGGTATCGGCAAGAGCAATGCGTGCGATGGCTCGAAAATCGCTGTATGTGCTGTACAAACTGTCGAAAGCCTCGTCGCGTGCAATGGTTGCCTCCTGCGCTTCGCCTTTTTCTTTCAAATACGCCTGATGTGCCTTTTCGGCGATGGTAAGGCTCGTAAGTCCCACTTTCAAATTGTCATCAGTGATGTTGAAGCGAGCTATCAACCCAAGCAAGCGAGGCTGTTCGAGTATGTTGGTGTAAAACTCGCGCGCTTCTTTCAGGAATCCCGATATGGAACGCTTGCGACTTCCTGTTGCCGACACGCTGAGCAATGCTCCGGGATGTTCTTTAAATGCAATGCGGGCTACCTGCAAATGCACCATATAGTTGCTCCGAGCTTCGTTTATTGCCTGTGTCGATGAAACATTAGCGCCAATCTGTTCGCCCTGCTCCCTTTTTTGCACTGCAAAAAGGTGTTTCACATTTTCGAGAGGCTCCAAGCCTGTTGTCCTGATGATGTCTGCGGTGATACCATAACGTTCAAGTCGCCCTAAGATATCACTGCTGTTGAGTGCGCCATTTAGTGCATTGCTCATTTCGGCAAGCATGGCGTCGTAAGACTTTGGTTTATTCATGTTTAATGTTTTAAATATGTTTTACAAACTTACAATTTGTTGTTATTACACTCGTTTTATTTTCAATTCGTAATGAAATACAAGGGGCAGCTAAGCGCTCCCCAACCGCAGCTAAATGCTCCCCAACCATAGCTAAGCGCTCCCCAAGCGCAGCTAAATGCCCCCCAACCATAGCTAAATGCTCCCCAACCGCAGCTAAATGCTCCCCAACCGCAGCTAAATGCTCCCCAGCCATAGCTAAATGCTCCCCAACCGCTCTTTAGCGATACACAACTCATTTTTTTCGACTGCACAACGGAGGCAAAAGTATATATTTTCTGCAAATCTATTGTAAGGTTTTTTATATTTATTTTTTTTGGATACAATATTTTTTTTCGGATGAAGCGCAGGGAGCGGGCTTCAGAGCTTCTGGAGTGAATATTTGTGAAAATGAGGAATTGAAAAATTTGCATCTATAATGCTTCGTATGGGCAAATTACCCAAACAAAACGTCCTGCACCGGCAATGGGGCATGCCCCATTGTTGATTCTGCTCGCAAATCAATAGACTTCTTCGGAAAATAGTATTGAAACGCACATTTACACCTGCTCAACCGTTCATCCTGACAAGGGGATTAATCCCCTTGTTAATAGAGATGCGGCATCAGCAGCCATGGGGCA
>JAITVO010000371.1 GCA_031285765.1 Cytophagaceae bacterium
TTAAATGATGTTTTTCCGGTTTCATATACGTTATACCAATGCTAACGGCAACTTTAGAATGGATGCGCGTCTTGTGAACTTTAAATATCATGCAGCTTAATTATGTGGACTTACTTAAGGACTTTTGCCCTGAATGGATGAAAACATTTTTCTACTGATTTGCATTATTTACTGATATTGCGCATTCCGTTATAGGCAATGTATCGCCTTGTAAAAAGCAATTATGGTACAAAACGTAGCATTATTCTGTTAAGGATGCATACCTGACGGAATACACGACTTTTACGCATTGTATTTTCTGCCGAGCGATAGATTTAGCCAATCAAAAATAGCATGAATTAATTATACACACTTGCGTAACATAAATAGTATAGAATAAAAACGTCAATCATTCAAAATAAATGTTTTAGATTCCGAATCCAACATTGATCATTAAATTTATCGCGCCTTGCCATTATTGTATAAGCGATTTAAAGTTACGAGTGACTTTGTTGCAACGAATAACATTTTGTATTTTAGATAATTACAGTCGTCAATTTTTGATCTGTTTTGATGTCCATGTTTTATAATTGCGTAAAAGCAAACTATTTATCAAAAATTGCTGATTAAAAATCAAATATTTAAGCAATTGATAATCAAAGTATCATTGTTGTAACAAAGTCGTTACGAGTTCAAAATTTGCAAATTCAACTTTAAACTTTGAACTTTGAACCCGAATTTTTGAACTTATACATCATGCAAAAACATTTATTCAGTACGCTTTTGCTCCTCTCTTTGGGGGGATTCGGTATTATGCTGTCGGCAATGGGGGACAGCTATCGCTTTATGCACATTACAGGAAATGAGGGATTGCCACATCAGCAGGTGGAGGCGCTGATGCAGGACGACAGGGGGCAACTGTGGATTGGTACGCGCAACGGATTATCGCGATACGACGGTTACAGCGTAAGCAGCTATTTTAATCAGGCTGACAACCCCAATTCGTTGCATCATAACTTTATCAAAAAAATTATTCAGGACAGTAAAAAGCGAATATGGATAGGTACGCACTGCGGCGTATGCCTTTACCGTCCTGCGTCGGACGATTTTCGCAATTACGATATGCCGGCGGGCATGATGGTTTCGTCAATCGTGGAAACGGCAACGGGCACGATTGTGTGCGGAGGCACACGCCTTTATATATACAACGAGGATGCTGACGAATTTGTAGAACAGCAGCGACACGACGGCGAATTTATTGTGTCGATGGCAGTGGGCGTTGGTAACCGACTCTTTATTTCGACCAATCGCTCGGTATATTATTACGATGAATCGTTTTCGACCACAACGCAGATTAATCCGCTCTACTTTGCCGACTTTATTACGGGCTCAGACGGCATTATTCCACTCTTTTTCGATTCACGCGGAACGTTGTGGATGGGGCGCAATGGCAAGGGGGTTACAAATATTGATTTTACTACCGACGAAGTCGTGAAATACGATGCTCTGCGCCTATCGGACGGCACAGTACGCGCCATTGCCGAAGACCGCGATGGACGAATATGGCTTGGTACCGAAAAAGGCATTACTATACTCAACCGCAATGGCGTTATCGAAATTATGCAGCAGGATTTTGTGGACAAAAACAAGCTGAACGACAATGCAATTTATGCCATCGTGTGCGACAGGGACGATAACATGTGGATTGGCACCTACTTTGGCGGCATCAACGTTTTGCTGAAAAACAGTGAGCAATTTCGCTGGACAGAAGCTGGTTATGGCGCTTTGAACGTCAAGGGAAAAGCGGTGCGCCGAATGGTGGAACTGCAAAACAACATTCTTTGGATTGCTACCGAAGACGGCGGGCTGAACATTTGCAATACGGTAACGGGAAATATTGATGTTTTTAACCGTATCCCCAATTTGGGACACAATGTGCACGAAATTTTTTACGACACTCCGTCGAAAGAGATGTGGATAGGCACTTTCCGCAACGGACTGTTTCGCTACTCACTTCAGACGGGCGCATCGGAGCAGTATTTACCAACGTCGCAAAACGGATTGCCCTCCGACGCCATTTTTGCCATTGCAAAACAAAAAAACGGCGTAATGTGGGTGGGCACAACGCAGGGATTGCGTTACTACAGTGCCAAAGCCAACAGTTTTGTGGCTTTGCGCCATTCGATACTTGATTCCGACTTTATTTACTGCCTGCTGATTGACTGCGATGACAATGTTTGGGTGGGCACGCGCAACAACGGACTGTTTCGCATTAATTCCACAACACGCGAAGTGAGCGGATGGACAGCTAAAGCAAATAATTCGGGATTAAACGATAATTACATCACATCGCTTTATCAGGATGCCCGAAACAGGATATGGATTGGCACCAACAACGGCGGATTGCAGTACATCGACCCTGCCGACGCCGCGATTCGTGCGCTGACCGACGGAATGTCGCTTTCGCGAAGTACCATTTGCAGTATCATTGAAGACGAACTTGGGCGGCTGTGGATAGGCACAAGCGACGGGTTGTATCAGTTCAACAGCGAGCGCTGCGCCTTTGTATGCTACACGGTTGAAGACGGCTTGCCCATTAATCAGTTCAACTTTTCGTCGGCAATTCAGGCGCAAAACGGACAGCTCTATTTCGGAAGCGTAAACGGACTTATTTCGTTTGCGCCGAAAACAATTAAGGAGGACAGAGGTCCGTTTCATGTTTACCTCACCCATTTGAGTATCAACAATCAGGTGATAACTTCGCGCGATCCCGACTCGCCGCTCGACAAAGCCATCGACGATACCGAACACATTACGTTTACCTACCGTCAATCGCGCTCGTTCAGCATCAAATACGCAGCCATTTCGCTTGGCAACACAAGTACAATCAATTATCAGATACGGTTGCCAGAAATGAGCGAAGAGTGGCAAAGCACAGGGCTCGAACGCCACTTTACAGGTTCGAACCTGCCGGCAGGGCGCTACCATCTGCAAATTCGCGCCAACAACTCGAACGAAGGCTGGGACAACGCGCCCGTTAAAGAGATAAGTTTTACCATTCGTCCGCCGTATCACCTCTCCATCGTTGCTTTTTTTATCTATACCGCAATAGTGGCGCTGTTGCTTTTTGTTATTTATAAAATTTTTTCAATACGCCTGCGCGAACGTAACGCCATTCGCATGGCAAACCTCGAAAAAGAAAAAATGGAAGAAATAAACAAAGTGAAAATGGACTTCTTTACATCGGTTTCGCACGAACTTAAAACGCCGCTTTCGCTGATTTCGGCGCCGCTGAAGTACATTGCGCAGCATGAGAATATTTCGCCCGAATCGACCGATAAATTAGATACAGCCATCAAGAATACAGGTAAAATGGTGGGATTGATTGACGAGCTGGTTACTTTTAACAGAATAGAATCGGGTAATTTTCAGTTTTACGTTCAAAAAGGCAATCCGCTGGAGTTTATTGCCAACATTGCGCAGCTGTTTGGCGAAAGTGCCGCCGAGAAGTCGATTACGCTTAGCATCCGTTGCGAAAACAATGGCGAAGAAGTGTGGTTTTCGCCATCTTATATCGAAAAAATAACCAACAACCTGCTGTCGAATGCCATCAAATTCACGCTGGCAGGCGGCGAAGTTTCGGTGAGCGCCGCCATTACCGACAATGACGACGGCTTTACTTATCTTCGCATCGAAGTTCGCGACACGGGAATCGGTATTCTGGAAGAAGAATTTGGCAACATCTTCGAAAAATATTACCAAACCAAGCGCGGACACAACGTAAACTACAAAGGATGGGGCATTGGGCTGGCGTTAGTGCACAAGCTTTCGGAAATACACAAAGGAAATATTACACTGCAAAGCAAAGCCGGCGAAGGAAGCTGCTTTACGGTGCACCTCAATGTATCCGAGTCGGCTTTTGATACAAAAAATGAAATTACGCCCGACAAAAACCTGCTTCCCCTCAGCCGTTACGAATTTACAACTCCACTTTCCTGTGGCAAACCTGCTGATGCCGTTTTGCCACAGGAAAGTGGCGACGCCGAACTGTCCGAATTTACAATTCTGCTTGTGGAAGACAACGCCGAACTGCTCAATTTTCTGTCGGTGCTCTTTTCTTCCAAATATACCATCTATACGGCAAAGAACGGCGTAAGGGCACTCGACATTGCTATGAAGCATCCTGTCGATTTGGTTATTTCGGACGTAATGATGCCCGAAATGGACGGCAACGAACTGTGTCATACTTTGAAAAACGACATTTCGACTTCGCACATCCCCGTTATTCTGCTCACCGCCCTCAACGAAACCGACAGCGTAATGAAAGGATTCCAAAGCGGCGCCGAAGCCTACATTCAAAAACCATTCGACCCGCAAATACTCGAATTTCAGGTAAAAAACATCATTCAGGTAAAACAGGCTTTGCGCGATAAAATAATAAACGCCAAAGGCAGCAAAGTCGAATCCGTATTCCTGAGCAAGTACGACACCGAGTTTATTAATAAAGTAAACAAAATCATCGACGACAACATCGAAAACGAAGACCTGTCGATACCTTTCATCACCGAAAGGGTAGGCGTCAGTAGGAGCGTACTTCACGTCAAAATAAAAAGCCTGCTCAACATAACGATAGGCGATTATATTCGCAAAAAGCGTTTGACCAAAGCCCGCGAACTCCTCCTCGAAGGCTGCCAAGTTGGCGACACTGCATGGAAAACCGGCTTTACCGACCCCAGCTATTTTACCAAATGCTTTAAACGCGAGTTCGGCATTAAACCTACGGAGCTGCAGGGAAAATAAGGGGTGTAACCCAGTAGCGTCAAGTTATGCCTCAATTAGCATTTATCATAGCATCGAAAGGACTGAATAGCAAGTCGCTATCAAGATCTTTTTTGTATTTTTGCAAAAAATCTTCGATGAAAAAATAGACTTCTTTTGGAAATAGTTTAGACCAATATTTACACCTTTGTATTATGTTTTACAATGATATAATCAAATTGAGTTTGACTCCATTCAAACGCTTAACAGGCGTTAAACGGAAAATATTTGAACAAATGCTTGAGGTATTGAAAGAATCCAAAGCCATTTTAAGAAAGCATCCAGGTCGGGGAACACCTCCCAAATTGAGTAATGCAGACAAACTACTGCTGTTATTCATATACTATCGGGAATATCGTACCCAATTCCATATTGGAGTTACGTATGGTATCTC
>JAITVO010000372.1 GCA_031285765.1 Cytophagaceae bacterium
TCGTAGGTAAAGAACCGCCGTATGCCGAACGGCACGTACGGTGGTGTGAGAGGTCGGAAAACGAAAGCAGGAAGAAAACTACTTCGTTTTCCTCCTACTCGATTGATAGAATCCACCCCCTATCCCCTCCATCAAAAGAGAGAGGCGTACAATAATGTATTAATCACCTCCCGTAACTCTCCAATTTTCAACTTTCAATTTACTAAAACGGCTTTAGCCAAAAACAGTCATCCGTTTTCCGAAAAAGTCATTTCTCTGTTCATCATTCATCACTCTTCATTTTTTTTCTTGTGCGACGACTGCAACACCTGCACAATCCTGCTCAAAGTATATTCGTTGCGCTTCACAGGGTTTTCTTTAAATATCAACTTTCCGGCGGCGCATACATCCGAAATATAACTGTACAGTTTGTCGTAAACAGCTCGGTTATTCGCTGTTTTTTCCTTTTTACCAAGCACAAAAGAGTTGTGTTTGTTGTTTAGCATTTCAATAATTTGCAGTTTTTTCACCAAGTTGTCCAGAAATCCTTCGGGCATATTACCGGTGTTTAACTTCGCAACATTGTTGCTGTAATACTCAAACGCATCGCGGCAGCTTTTTACAGCTCCTTCGATATTGCGGTTACGAAACAGCTTTGCAATGGTGCTGATGATATTGAAATTTAATCCGACTTCTTTTGCATACGACTTCATAAACATCAATTTGTCTAAAAAATCGCCACATTCGTCGTACAATTCAATTGTCAGCATCTTCTGTTCTTCTGTTACCGAAAAAACAGACTCCATAGCGCTCGCTTTGCCAAGTTGAAGCTTAAAATCTTCGACATAATTTCCGTCGATGTTTTTATACTTCGCGTTGAAATGGCTTAAATCGCGAGTTAGGTTCGCAACAACAATTTCGCCTACGGGTACAAAATCTTCTATTTTCATATCTCCGAAATCAAATTGTTATTTTACCACTGCACAGTAAACATCTGTATCTTGCAAGTTGTTCACCGCACAGTCAAATTCTTTTCAATAAATTTTGTTGTACAAACACTGTGCCATAATATATATACAATTCGCAGTTTATTGTCAATATTTTAATGATATTTTAGCATAAACTGTGCTTATACATATTGCAACAGCAATTTGATGTATTGCACCTGATATTTTTTTAGATGCAATAAGCATTTATTGTATTGCAACAGTATTTTGTTGAATAGCAATCAACCTATTTTATGCTGCAACAAACATTTTATTTAATACACTTAACATTTGTTTCATTGCAACCAACATTTGTTTCATTGCAACCAACATTTTTATTACAACAACCGCTGATTTATTTACTTCACTTAACATTTAGTAAATTGCAATAACCATTGATTGTATTGCCAAGTATATGCAATTCGCATTATCTATATTTTATTCCAATACCATCCACAAAAAAGGGGTGTACATTCACGCCCCCTACAATTAAACCTCTCCCATATCCACTCCCCCAAAGGAATGGGGAACAAATAACGTATTAATTACTTCCTTTAAAAGCCTCTACCCGCTTCCAAACACCTGCGCTCTTCTCATCACCCCGCCTTCACCGTAAAGTAAAACGTTGCTCCCTCGCCAAGTTCCGACTCTACGCCAATTTCGCCGCCCATCAGTTCAACAAGGTTTCTGGCGATGGAGAGTCCAAGACCCGTGCCGCCAATGTCGTGGCGGTGTTCTTCGTCCACTTGACGGAAACGCTCAAAGATGGCTTGGTGATATTTTGGATGAATGCCAATGCCTGTGTCGGTTACATAAAAGCGCAGATGCTCGTCGTCAACTCTACTGTAGCCAAAGTGGATGCTGCCCTTTTCGGTAAACTTTATGGCATTTGCCATCAGGTTGGTGATAATTTGCTGCAATCGCAGCCCATCTACGGTAACCGTTTCGGTGGTAGCCGACGGGTCGAGGACGATTTCGATACAGTCGGTTTTTCCCTTGTCGGCGAGCAAGCTAACGTAGAGCATTTGCAGGCCTGTCAGTAGCTGGTTGATGTTGCTGAGCATAGGCGCTATTTTCAGCTGTTTCGCTTCGAGTTTCGAGAAGTCGATAATATCGTCCAACAGCTGAAGCAGCGACAGACTGTTGTCGTTAATGATTTTTGCGTACTGCGCTACTCGCGGCGATATTTCTTCATCAACTTCGAGCTGAATGAGCGATGCAAAACCGAGTATGCCGTTCATGGGCGTGCGTATTTCGTGGCTCATGTTGGCAAGGAATGCCGATTTCAGGTGGTCGGCTTCTTCGGCGTGTTCTTTGGCGCAGATAAGTTCCTGCTCGGCTTCTTTGCGGGCGGTAATGTCCATCGCAAGTTCCATTACCGCCCATTTTCCGTCCGTCCACTTTATAGCAGTGCTTCGAATGGAGTACCAGCGTTTGGTAAGATGATTGTAGTCTTCCCATGTGTACTCACCTGTGGGCAAATTATTGGCATCAAGCAGTTTGGAGCGCGGACAGCTGGTGCACGGAGCTTTGAGCCCTGCTTTAAGCATTCGCCAACATTCGGCGCCTTCCACTTCGCACATTGCCTCTTCCCTGAAATGTTTGTTAGCAAAGATGATTTTGTGCGTTTTGATATCGGAAACAAACACGTTGGCGGTGAGATTGTCCAATACCTTTTGCATGGTTTGCATCGACAGGCTGAGGGCTTTTTCCATCTGCCAGCGTTTGGTGGCGGTGCTCATAATTTGCGCCATCTGATTCATCAGTTCCACATCGCGCTCGTCCCACTCTTTTTTCCAACAGAAGTTGAACGAAAGGAATCCGAACTGCGAACCGAGTATCGACATCGGAAATACAGCAATGGACTGTACGCCCTGCTGTTCCAGCATCCCCTGTATAAACGGGTGAAGCGAACTTATGTCGGAGGTACAGATGTAGGCGTCTTTTTTGAGCATATCGAACCACGGTTTGCCCGCTTCGATGCTCATGCTGCCCAAATACTGTATGGCGGGTTCAATGCCCGTGTTACACCATTCGTAAGTACATCCGTAATTGATGCCGTCGGGATGGTTTTCCCACGTTGCAAGGCGGTCAACGCCTGTGTATGCACCGAGTTCGGCAAGCGCAAGGTTTATTGCAGCAGGCACGTCGGTTGACATCTGAAGTATCTGCAATACTTTAATAAAGAGCGTCTGTCGGTAATTGGTGGTTTCGAGGTCGGCAGATTTCACTTTCACCATCTCTTCGAGTTTGGTACGATAGTGTTCCAGCTCCATGTCGGTGAGCCTTTGCATGGTAACATCGCGCAGTATTTTACCCAAATAACATGTTTCAGTCAAGTTGATAGGAAAAGACGATATCTGCATGTAGCGTATCGAGCCGTCGTGCAGGTATAGCACCTCGTCGTGCAGCATGGGTTTCTGTTTAGGTCCATTGCTGATGGCTTTCAGTTCTTGCTGTCGCAAACGTTCAATGCCTTCGGGTGTGCGCTCGTTTTCGGGAAGAAAACTCGCCCGCAAATTCCACTCGTACTGCCCAATGGCGTCGCCTTGCGAAATGCCCGAAATATGTTCCATAGCCTCGTTCCATTCTATCACGCGCCCTTCGTTGTCAATTAAAATAATCCCTTCGAACGACTGCTGTATAAAGCTGTGAATTTTGTTTTCGCTGTCTTCGAGCATCATGGTAAGATGTCTGCCAGCATCCATCTCTTCGTGCAGACGGTCGTTGGTACTTTCCAGTTCCTCGTTTGTAGCCAGTAGTTCTTCGTTGATGGCTTCGAATTCTTCGGTGCGCTCTTTTACCTTGAGTTCGAGCTGTTCGCGATAACGCTCAAGTTCGGCTTCGGTTTGCTTGCGAGCGGTGATGTCGAGCAAAATTCCGTCGGCATACATCATTCCGTCGCTTCCGGGTCGTACAATGTGCGACACATGCAGCCAGCGCACGTCGTTGGGGGCGTAGTTGTAACGTATTTCAACATTGAGTTCCTCCAGTGTGGTAAGGCATCGGTACATGGCAGGAATGAGCGTTGCCAAGTCTTCGGGTACTATTTTCATAAATGGCAGCGAAACATTCTCCAAAACGTCGGCTAACGGTATGTTGCTGATTTTTTGCCACGACGAACTTGCATAAGCCGGTTTCAAATGCTGCATCCACGACATATCGTCGCTTTGAGCCAGTTTTTCGGTTTCAATCTGGAAACTGAACAGGCATCCATCGGGAATACTGTCGCCAATCGTTTTCAGTCTGTCTTTTTCTGCCTTGAGCATAAATTCGGACTTTTTCCGTGCGGTAATGTCAAGGAAAAAGCCGTCCCACGCCACCAGATGGTCGCCTTCGCGATGCGGATGCGAGGCTACCTGCACCCATTTCATCGTGCCGTCGTCGAGCATAAAGCGGAAGTCAAGGCTCATATTGTTGCCCGTAATGGCGCTTTCGATTGTGGCAGCCATGTATGCGGGCACATCGTTGGGGTGTATGCGTGACATAGCTTCGCGCATGTCGTTCAAAACGGCTTCAGCCGGTATTCCCGTAAGGCGTTCCCAAGGTTTGCTAACGTAGGTAAGGCGCAGCTCTTGCGTGCGCATATCCATCACTGCGTGAAACAGGCAACCGTCAGGATAATTATCGCCGATTGTTTCCAAACGCTCTTTTTCGGCAATCAACTTCTGTTCGACAAGTTTCTGTTCGGTAATGTCAATCAAAAAACCGTCCCACACCACATTATCACCGTCGCGATGCGGGGTTGAAAAGAGCCGTGCCCATCGCATACTGTTGCCTTTAAACATAATGCGTATTTCCGCATCGAAGTGCTCCATTGTAGCAAGACTGTGTTCAAAAGCCTGCATATAGGTAATCCGGTCGTCGGGGTACATGTTTTCCATCATGCGCCTGGTATCGTTCAGTACCTCGTCGGCGGGTATTCCCGTAATATTTTCCAACGAGCGGCTCATGTAGGTAAAACGCGTTTGCCGTGAAACGGTATCGTACACATATTGATAAAGGCAACTGTTGGGCAAGTTATCGCCCAATGCTTGCAGCCGCAGTCTTTCGACGCTGCGTTTTCTTTCAGCTTCCTCCTTGCCCGTTTCCTTAGCCGACAGTTTAGCCTTGAGTATTCTGTTTTCCTCCTCCAGAAGCTGGATTCGTTTGTGCAGTGTATCCATGCAGTATTAACGATTATTGGATATATATTGTTTTAAACAGCGGCGCAAAGGTAAAAAATAAATTTTTATATTTTGCATTGCACATTAAATTAACAGGATAACTCATGTTGCATATTCGTTTTTT
>JAITVO010000055.1 GCA_031285765.1 Cytophagaceae bacterium
TCAATTCCAATAAATAATGCTTTTTCATACTTTTGTCATTTTATTATCAGGATTGATTTAACCGAAAACTGTTGTGTACTAAAACCTTAAATAGGCTAATAGCCTAACATTCTATTCAGCATCCTCAGTTTGACTGACAGCGGTCTTATTCCGCATATAGACTTTAATGTCTTGTTATGTAAAGAGTTTACCGCCGTCAGTCGGTTAAATCTCCCTTTTTTACAACAAAAGTAAGATTCAATCCTCGATATTTTTACACCGCAAACTTTATGGTTATGAAGATTAAGCCTTTTCAAGGCTATCAAAAGTAATACTGTGTAACATCAGTTATAAATATAGTACACAATAAGCATAATTGTGAATTAATCTGTGGATGATAAATACAGATACAAATTTTGCTTCGTAATGTTATCCGCGAAAATCTGCGTTATTTGTGCTATCTGCATTCTTTTTGAACAGTTTCACGATATGGTTTCATCCTCTGCAATCCCTCAGTTAATCGCTTTCGACCGATAGGAATTTACAAACAAAACATCGCCTATGCCGCCGAATTCGGAAAAGAAATCGGTTTTGCCATGATTGATGATGTCTTCGTGGAAGCCGATGATGGTTAAGCCTGCTGTTTTTGAGTGTTCGGCTATGATTTCGCCAACGGTTTGATTGTTGGTTAAGGTGATAATTTCGATGTTGGCAAGGGTAATGGGCAGGCGTCCTGTGGCGATGCGCTCTTCGAGTTCGCGTTTTACCTCGTCGCTTTGTTCAGCAGCACTGATGCTGAAAATTTTAATATAACTTTTTTTCCAGTCTGGATGCGCCAAGATGATGTATCCCAACAGAATCATGAAGTTGGCGTTCTTTTCGTCGTTGGTTTTTATCCACACATGAATTCCGTTGCGATATTTGATGGGCGCTATGCAGTTGCCGAAGATGCAGATGTCGAAATGCCCCGCGCGAACGAGGTTGATGTTGTCGAGAATACGGTGCAGTTCTTCGGGACTGCTTTTATCGTACTCAAAAACGACCATGTTGTTTTCCATTCCCGAAATGGAGGGCGACTGAATAACTTGCGCAATGGCTGAGGTGTACGACGGCGAAATCATTGTATCGATATAAAGCGTACTTTCGAGTTCTTTCATGCTGTCAATAAGTTCGCGCAGCTTGTTTTCCGACTCTTCGTGCGTTTGTTTACTGAAATAGCCTTCGATAAAGTGAAAATAGGTACCAAAGCCATGTTGATAGCTAATCCAGCGCATAAGGTCGAGCACTTTTTCGCGCTCGAGGGAGTGCGAAGAGATGCAAATTGCAGCAGGTCGCCACTCCTCGTTATCCATGTCGGAACGGTGCTTTTGCATATACACCTGCAAACGGCGGTTGAGCTGAAAGAGCGCCCCTTTGAAGATATTGACAACTCCTTTCTGATTTTTGTTTGAATGTTCGACAAAAAGATAAATAACTATAATAATAATGTAGGAAAGTATTGTGTAAAACGGGCTTATCATAAACATTACCCACACCGAGAGAACGAATCCGCCCAGCGAAAGAAACCATCGCGACTTAAAACGCGGACGATATGACGGCGGCGAGCCGAAATGGTTGAGAAACGAGATGAGGCACAGCGTTCCGTAGGTGATGAGGAAAAACATGGAGATGATTTGCGCAACGGTATCGACGTTTCCTATCAATACAAAAATGGCGGCAATGGCAAGTGTAGCGATGGATGCGTTAAAGGGCTCGCGATTTTTTCCTTTTCCTTTGGCAAAAAAGATATTCATCCGTCGCAACGGAAAACTTTTGTCCATTGCCAATGCCTGAAGCGTGCGCGGAGCTACCAGAAACGACCCCATTGCCGACGACAGTGTGGATGCTGCAAGTCCCAGCGGAATAATGACTGTGCCGAACACTGCGATGTCTGCCATGATGAGCTGATTATTGACAAGGTCAATTTGTGATGCCGAAACTGCAAGTTTGCCTACAACCAGCAAATAAACTATCAATCCCGTTAAGGTAGCAGCCATAGTGCCGATAGGAATTGATTTGCCCGGGTTTCGTAAGTCGCCGCTAAGCCCTACGCCTGCTGTCATACCTGTAAATGCAGGGAAACATATTGCGAGCATCATAAAAAAGCTGTCGCCGTTGAAAAATCCGAAATTGTTGCCGGGTATTCTTGTGGCGTTTTCGCCTGCCTCAATGGGACTTCCCATAAAAAAGAAGAGCAGCGAAACAAGTAGCACACCGACGACAAAGTAGAGCATCTTCATGCCCGAACCTACGCCTTTTCGCAGAATGAAAAAGGCGAATATGAACAGCGCGGGCATGCTGATAACCTGACGCGGCAACTCGAAACCGATGCGAAGCGCAAACCATTCGAAAAGAAAATGAAACGATTCGGCAAAGGCTACAATGTAAAAGGCTACACTGATGGCTTGCGAGAAATAGAGCGCCATTCCGATGGTTGAGCCAATCTTGAGCCCGAACGAGCGCGATATAATAAAGTATTCGCCTCCGCCTTCGACCCTTGTGTTGGTGGCGATTTCGGAAATTGCCAGCGCAGTAGGGATGGTAATCAGGTGTCCAACAATAATGATGGCGATTGCGCCCCAAAAACCGAGTATGCCTGTTGCCGTGCCAAAGCGCAGAAACAAAATAGCTCCCAATATGGTTGAAACTGCCGTGAAATATACGGGCGCTGTTCCGAAGCCTTTTGAAAGGGGGGGATTACTGTTTTTCATAAAGCATTGTTTTTAGGATGATACTAAAACACATTGTAAATAAATCCTACCGAAAGTTGTACACTGTTCATAAACCGGCTGTGAATGCCGATGTATTTGGGAGACCCGTTTACCTGAACAGGCATCTCTTCCGTTTCGGGAACAATATAATACGAATCGTATTTGTCGTATTTAATCAGCTGCTTGTTAAAGCCTGCGGTTACTGTAATTTTTCCATTCTTCACAATTCCAAAATCGTAGCCAATGGAAGGCGTAAAGTAAAAGCCGAGCATATTTATGCTTTCGCCCGATTTGCGAAACGTGTAAGGAACAAAGGAATAACCGCCATCAAGCATAAAAAACGGTGAAACATTGTTTTCGTAAAGATACATTTTGAATCGTCCGTAAACGCCGACAATAAATTTGCGTTGCGCTTCTATGCCAATAAACTCATTGTTGATAGGGTAGGGTAGAGGTGTTTCTTCGGGCTTATCGTGGTTGATTCGGAAATAATATTCCTTTGATGTAACAAGCCTTCCGCCTCCGGCTTGCACGCCGGCGCCAATCTCGACAAAAGGCAACAGTCGGTAAGTATAAGCCAATGCGCCCTGAAAAATATTCTTTGCTTTTTCTTCGCTGAAAGTGCCATTAATTGGAATATAGCTCTGTATGGAAAGCGCATGTTTTCTTGTTTTTTCGGCTTGATCGTACACAGAAAACTCCGATTGAGCACACACAGAAAGCGAATAAAGAGCGATAAACAGCGCAAAAAATGTCTTTTTCATCTCACAAATAATTCTGATTTACGCAGCCAAAGGTAAGAAAAATATGAAATGGTAGATGGATTATTGTGGAAATTTTTTTTATTACAGGGATAAAAATAGCACTTACTTGTTTTTTACAGGGAAATATTTATTAACAAAAACGGCGGCGTCAAAAATTTTCACTCCCTATAACGTACTTAATCTCGCAAGGATGATATTTCTTGAGTAGAGAGTGAATGTTATATCTTTTATCTTCATTCTCAATTCTCCATTTTTACTTGATAAAATATTGTCCCTGTGGGATTTTATAAACAGTATTATCTGATGTCATTTCGATCTGGTAGAAGAATCATAAATCAGCAAAGTAGCATCTTCAAAATGTTTAACAATACAACAGTTTGCTTAAAAATAAATATTATCTCAGCGAAAAGAACGCAAATTTATACGAAGTTTTATATCTTTGTCCAAACCAAAAACAACAACATTATGGCATGGTATGTAATTGTTCTTATTGTTTCGGCTGGGCTGTTTATGCTTACCACCGTAATTTCCGTAATTTTCGGACACATTGATTTAGATACAGATATAGATGTCGGTTCAGGATTTGAGTTGAGCGATGTGATTTCGTTCAAGGGACTGCTTCATTTCGCCATTGGCTTTTCGCTTACGCTAACGCTGATGAACGAATTTTCGCTACGGTCGGCAATGGCAGGCGTTGTTACAGGAATTGTTTTTATGATCGTACTGTATTGGTTGTACCGCTTTGTTTTTACGAAAATGCAGCAGAATATCAAATACACATCCGAAATCAAAGACATGGATGCTGAAGTCTATTTCTGGGACGACAAATCGCAAACAGGCGAAGTATTTATCACCCTCGAAGGACGTCCAGTTACAGTTACGCTCACATCTGCGGAGATCATTCATTTTGAAAAGGGGCAAAAAATTAAAGTATCGGGCACACGACATTCTGTTAGTCTTTCAATCGTTAAAGGGGGCGTCTAAAAATTAGATTTTTCGAGGTTTGTGACTGAGACAAAAGTGGAGTTTACCAAAGTAAATGAACATTTTGGCGAAGGAGCATAACGAAGAAAAAGCATTTTTCAGTAGTTTGCTAAATAATTGGAGGCAATTACTATGAGGCGTTTTCACAACCACGCGTAAAGTATCCAATAACTTTTGGGAGTAACAAAAAATTTATTGAATAGGTATTTTCACAAACATTTAGTTTGGGCACAACTGTTTATAGGCTTGCAAAAGAAAAAGGAAATAAAAGACGACAAATAAAATATTCAATATTTTTGTTCGTTTACTGTTTTTTTATACCTTTGCGGCGAAATTGCCTTCTTAGCTCAGCGGTAGAGCAGCTCACTCGTAATGAGCAGGTCGTGGGTTCGATTCCCATGGAAGGCTCTTATTAAAGCCTTGCATGTGATTTGCAAGGCTTTTTTGTTTCAGAGCAAAGGAAATTGCCGAAGCGTGTAAAAAATTGCAGATAGACCAGCTCTCCGCAGAAGAGAGAAAAGCATATTTTCATCATATTGAAAATATGACTTTCGAGAAAAGCGAGGTGAGTTCGGCGAAAAAAGAAGGAAAAATTGAAGAAAAAGTAGATATAGCCCTGAAAATGATAAAAAAACAAGTCGATTGCCGAAATAATAGAATTTACAAACTTTAGCCAAAGCCCAAATTGGCAAGTTGAAAAAAGACGGCACTTTGGACAAAACGCCGCAAAGAAAACGGATGCAAAACCTGTAAAGAAACCGACCAAACCGAAGCCTCAGAAAGCCCAAAGATGATAAACTGTTATCGTAATTGATGTTATCTATATTTTTACTATATCCACGAAGTCCGTTTTATAGCGTTTTTTTTCATTTCCCCACCTAAAATTGTATGTGTTTTATACTTGCAAGAATCAATCGAGTAGGAGGAAAACGAAGTAGTTTTCTTCCTGCTTTCGTTTTCCGACCTCTCACACCACCGTACGTGCCGTTCGGCATACGGCGGTTCTTTACCTACGATGCAATTTACTGTA
>JAITVO010000075.1 GCA_031285765.1 Cytophagaceae bacterium
ACAAAAATGGTTTGCAAATAACAGTGGATTCCAGTTTTTAACTGTTCAGTTTTATTTATTGACAAGGGGATTAATCCCCTTGTTGCTTTTATTCGCAAATCAATTCTGTTTGAGTATAACTGTTCATAATTAAGCAACATATACTTATAGTGGCAATTCTATTGATGATATACTTTTCGCCGTCGCCCCGTATGGGACGAAATATTGGTAAAATGACGGTTACAGCGCGTCGCCGCGTGCCGTATGGTACGGCAACAGTCCATCACATTCCCTTCCATACGGGATGGCGCAACGAGGTGTAATGCCGATTTTCTACCAACACGCTGCCCCTTACGGGACAGTATGTTGGTTGCATAAAAACACTGTACATAATATGTCAAATTGCTATATTTCTTACAACAGAGATATAACGGTTATTTATATGTGACATAAATATGAACACTTACTTAATGTAATAATATCAACTTCATTGCGAGGAGTTACACGACGCTTCTGTTTTATTTGGGGGGCACATCAATTACTTTGGTTTCCATCGTATACATTATTAAATAATGGCTATATAAAATTCCTCACTGCCTGTTGGCGCCTGCCAAATGATGCGCGATGCTTCCTCACCACTCGTTGGCGCTTTCAAAATACAGCGTGGCGATTCCTCACTGTCTATTGGCACTTACCAAATACAGCGTGGCGATTCCTCACTACCTGTTGGCACTTGCCAAATACAGCGTGGCGATTCCTCGCTACCTGTTGGCACTTGCCAAATACTGCGTGGCGATTTCTCGCTGCCTGTTGGCGCTTGCCAAATGTTGTGTGCCGCTTACTCACCACCTGTTGGCGCTTGCGCAATGCTGTATTTTAACATTTACAATATTAAACCTCTTCAAAAAAAACATCCATCAGTCGCGTCATCTTCGAAACGCTTTCGAGGATACATCAACTGCCATCACGACTGACAAGCTGGCATGCCCCTTGCCCAAAAAACAGTCATGTTGAATGTATCTAAGCGGAGCTGAAACATCTCATCATCATTTTCAGAAGAGGGGCTAATCAAAGAGCTTAACTTGGCTAAAAAAACAACTTCGATTAATATCAAAAGGTAAACGTATTACATTTTCAGGATGGGTGCTGTAGGGCTTAATTGCATACTGTATCCAACACCACAATGCCAATCTTCTCGGCATTGCCGACAATATCCCGGAATATATATGCCCTGCATTTTATAATAAGAAAAGAGGTTCGCAATTCAATATCAAAATCTTTGATATTTTTGTCTTTAATACATTGTGCCATTGTGTTGCTGTCGGCTTCTATAAAAGGGTGAATATTAAAGAGCGATTTGCCTTTTATTTCAATGGTCGAACTAATCAAATTACAGAAAGCGCTGTTGCAGTCAATTATCTCAAACAGCGGATTCAGTTCAAGGTAGGCGCCCTGTCCGTTTTTAACTATTTCGCAGTAAAGCGCGGCGGCGTTCTGCGCTTTAATCTCTTCCGTAATATCGGTCATTACCAGCTGAAGGGCGTCGCAATTGTTGAACTTAATCCATGAGCCGCTAACCAAAACATCCAAGTCGGCTCCGTGAAGACCTCTGATGGCGGCTTTAAACTTCGGAATAGCCGTGCCCGGATTGGGAGCGCCCTCCAAAACACAGGTGAACATATTTTTTGAACCTTCGCTGGCAAAGTTAAGAAATGGCAAGCCCATAATATCTTCTATGTAGTGCGAATGAAAGATGTCGAGCGCATTTCTATTGAGATAGCGAATGCACCCGCCCTCAACAATTACAATAGGAATGGCGGCATCAGAAATAAACTGGCGAAAGCTTTGCTCCCTCCTTTTATGGTTCATCGCCACTTTGTGTTTGTAATAGGCAAGGTCAATCGTAATTCCGAGTTCTCCTTTTTGAATAGGCTTTACCAGATAACCGTATGAATTGGTAACAATTGCTCGTTCCACAATTCCTGTACTTGTGTCGCTCGACACAAAGATAACCGGAATTTCAAAATCAAGCTGTATCCGTTCAGCCGTTTGAATACCGTCGATTTCGCCATCCAAATGAATGTCCATTAAAACTACATCGGGGGCGTACTTTTGGGTTAGCTCCAAGGCCTCCAAGCCTGTATTGGTGTTACCAACCAATTCGTATCCCAAACTTTTTGCAAAAAACGAAAGAATGGTTGATATAAATTTATCATCTTCAACAATAAGTATCTTTAGCATAGCGCAATTTTTATTATTCCTGATTTTGGCATTGCAAATCGGAGTGCAAAAATGAAAATAAAATCATTAACTTTGCGCCTGTTTTGGTTTTACTTTTAAATGTATGATGATATTAACAGTTGATATAGGAAACAGTTTGATTAAAACTGCTGTTTTTAGCGGATACAACAATATTATCGTCGATATTTTGTCGAATGCCGACAAAGATAATATTGCAAATATTGTTAAGAAATACAAGCCGTGTAAAGCTATTATTTCTTCGGTTGTTAAAGATGGCGACACAGAAATTAAAGCATTAATAAAGCCATATATAAATGATGTTTACATATTGGATGGAAAGATGAAACTGCCGTTTGATAATCTGTATGGAACTCCCGAAACACTGGGAAAAGACCGGATTGCAGCTGTTGCCGGAGCTCAAGCGATGTTTCCCCACAAAAATGTGCTGGTAATTGATGCCGGAAGCGCTATTACTTACGATTTTTTACATGTCGGTGAAAAATATTTGGGCGGAGATATTGCCCCCGGTCTTGCAATGCGTTTTAAGGCGTTGAACCATTATACCAGCAGGCTTCCGCTGGTGCAGGTAAATCCCGAAATAACATTTCCGGGTAACACTACGGTCGATGCAATTGCATCGGGAGTATTTAATGGAATGATTTTTGAGATAGAGGGCTATCGAAATTTTTGCACCAAAAAATGGGGAAAAATAAATACAGTAATTACAGGTGGTGATTCAATATATTTTGTGAACAAGTTGAAAAACCCTATATTTGCAAACCCAAATTTGGTGTTTTTAGGATTAAAAAGAATATTGGAATATAATGAAAATTAATAAATATCAGGCTCTACTGGCAGTTTTGTTTCTATTTCTGCCCGCAATAATTTATTCTCAAATTACGTCGCCCTATTCGAGATACGGCATCGGAGAAATCAACACAAACAGTTTTGGACGAAATAATGCGATGGGAGGAGTCGGCATCGGAATGCGTTCGTCGGGCTACTTGAACAACCTCAATCCAGCCTCCTATTCGTCGATGGATTCAATGTCGTTTTTGTCGGATATAGGATTGACGGGTAAATTGCAGGTGTTAAGCCTTAATAGCGCAGCTACCCAACATTCAAAGATTGATTTCAATCATTTTGCTTTCGGTTTCCCTATCGCCAAATTTTTATTTACCTCTATTGGTTTGCGACCCGCAGCCATCAACAATTATCATCTTAAAAATAATCTGTCCGATGAGGGACGAAGCGGTTTTTACGAATATCGGGGGCGTGGAAACCTGTCGAGCCTTTATGGAGGATTCGGAATAAAACTGACCCAATCGCTGTCGCTTGGAACACAAATCAATTATTGGTTTGGCGAAACTTGGAACACAAATATAACAGGCTTTTTGAGCGAAGGTGATAATTATGCGGGCAGTAAAACTACACTCCGCGTCAACGACGTATTTTTTGATTTCGGCGTTCAATATATATTCAATATCAAAAATAATAAACTGACGCTGGGAGGCGTTTTTACACCCAAAACAGCTTTGAACGGAAATACTTCGTTTGTAAGTGGAACAGGCAACAGCATAACTTCCGACGGATTTATTGCTATTGCAACAGGCGATACGCTTACGTTTAACGACGACAAAACTCCAAGAAATTTGCCAATGGGATTCGGAGTCGGCGCTTCGTATAATATTAACAATAAAATAACGCTGGCGGCAGACTATTCAACAAAAAGATGGGCAGACATTAGTTTGAACGATAAAAATATGATGGGCGCAGCCTATTTGGGCGAAACTGCCAATACCAATAACTATTCGCTGGGGCTTGAATGGATACCCAATCAGCGAACAGGCGTTAAATATTTTGAAAGAGTAAATTACAGAGTTGGTTTGCGATATACCGACGATTATTTGAAAATAGACGGCGCACAATTGCGCGACATGGCTGTAAGTTTCGGTTTGGGTTTGCCGTTACGGCGTACCAATACCTCCATCAACCTGTCGTTCGAAATAGGACAAAAAGAAGCGCCGGGAAAAAATGTATTCAAGGAAACTTATGGCAAGTTTCTTGTCAGCTTTTCGCTGCACGAATACTGGTTTATGAAAAATAAAATCCATTAATTGCAAAAAATAACTAATATCATTTGTATTCTTAACAGGTGTTTATATTTTTGGCTCGAAATTTAATCCATTAATTTTAGCAAAAACAGAATCAAAATAAAATTAGTAAGAAATGAGAACATTAAAGTTTTTAGGAATTGGATTGGTTATATCATTAGCCTCCGTAAATGCACAAAAAGGAGTTGATAGCGGTACAAGGTACGGAAAAGGTGAAGACAGCGTAAGATGTGTTCAAAATTTATCGCTTTATTCCGAAGATTTCAAGAACAAAAATTACGCTGAAGCCTACAACAGTTGGCTGGTGGTAATCAACGAATGTCCACAGGCTCATATCAATCTTTATATTGATGGACCAAGACTGGTAAAAACCAAAATGGAAAAGGCTACAGCTGCCGAAAAGGAAGAGTATTATCAACTGCTGATGCGCGTGTACGACCTGCGTATGCAGTATTTCGGCAACGACAGGCGTAAGCCTGCGCCCGCCATTAAAGGCGATAAAGCCATTGACATGCTCGAATTTAAAAGAAGCGAACCCGCAGTGGTAAAAGAAGCATACGGGTTGTTGAACGAATCGGTTGACGGCGTAGGAAACGCATCACAACCTATTGTTTTAATTTCTTTTATGAATATTGCAACCCAACTTTATCAGGAAAACGCTATTGACGCATCCACTTACATCGGACATTATACAAAAGTAACAGATATGACTGATGCACGTTTGAAAGACAGCAACATTAGCGAATCGGTACGTAAAGCACTCGAACAGGTAAAAAACGCTTCGGAAGACTGGTTTTCAAAAACTGATGCTGCTAATTGCGAAAATCTTGAAAACATATTCACGCCCCAGTTAGAAGAGAATAAATTGAATCTGGAATGGCTGAAGCGTGTTAATACTTTGCTGGCGCGTAAACTTTGCGAAGACTCCGAATTGCTTTACAAAACAGCCGAATATCAGCACAACATCGAACCTTCGTCAGGCTCGGCTTACGGATTGGCGCGGATGAATCTGAAATCGGCAAATTATGAAACAGCACTCACTTATTTTAATCAGGCAGTTGAACTGTCGGACGACAACGAGCAGAAAGGACAATTCCTGAATCAGATTGCAACAATACAGCTTGCGCAGGGAAATTATCCGCAGGCTCGTACTTATGCGTTAAGAGCCATTGAAGTAAAACCCGACTGGGGAGCGCCTTACATTGTGATTGGACAAGCCTACGCTGCTGCAGCCGGCAATATCGGTGAAAATGAATTTGAGCACAAAGCTGTTTACTGGGCTGCTGTTGATAAATTAATGAGAGCTAAATCGGTTGATGCTTCTGTTGCCGACAGAGCTAACGAATTAATCAGGTCTTACTCCGCTCAATTTCCGCCAATCGACGAAATATTCTTTCAGGGACACAAAGAAGGCGACAGCTTTACAGTGGGAGGCTGGATTAACGAAAGAACCACTATCCGTAAAAACTAATGGAAACGGACGAACATAAACGTAAATACACTATTTTAAAAACAGGCAGTACCTTGTTACTGCTTGTTTTTGCTTTTTTATTGGTTAATTGTACGCCCAATAAACCCGAAGAGATACAGGCAATTACCAATCGCGAGGAGTTACCCGCAATTTCGTTTAAGGAGTTGGACGCAGTAGCCACCGATTCGGGAAAACTGCGAAATCGCCTCATCGCTTCCGAACTTCATCAGTACGATATGCGAGAGGATCCAATCATTGACTTTCCGCGCGGGTTGCATTTTTTTTCGTACAACAACAATGGCGAAATTGAATCGCAAATTAAAAGCAACACCGCTGTTTATTACCAAAAAAAGGAACTTTGGGAACTTAGAAACAGCGTAGAAGCCGTTAATGCCAAAGGAGATGTATTGAATACCGAACTTCTGTTTTGGGACACCAAAAAGAAACGCATTTACTCCGACCAGTATGTTAAAATGACTACAGCCGATGATATTTATACAGGCTATGGCTTCGAGTCCGACGAAAGCATGGAGGTTTACACCATCAAAAAATTCAGCGGCACCATTGAGGTCGAAGAAACACCCGCAAAGCAGGAAGAAAATACCGACATCAGCCCTGTCGAAGCGCCATAACGATTTCAAGGAATTGTACAAAATCATTCTGACAACATTCTAAATAACTGTGGATAATATTACCACCATCATTATTACATTAATGTTTTCCGCTTTCTTTTCGGGCAGCGAAATGGCATATCTTTCGGCAAACAAACTCTCGATTGAACTGAATAGAAAACGAAAACCGCTTGTGTCGCGAATCATTGACCTGTTTCTTAGCAACCGGAATCTGCTTATATCCACCATCCTTGTTGGGAACAACATTGCGCTCGTTATTTATGGTATTTACATGGGGCATTTAATTGAGCCGAAGATAAGAAACTACATCAACACGGAAAGTACGGTTATCCTGTTGCAAACCATATTTTCGACTTTCGTCATCCTTTTTACGGGCGAGTTTCTTCCCAAGATTATCTTCAGAATTAACCCTGTTGTTTCGCTGAATATGTTTGCGGTGCCATTATTTTTCTTTTACTGCCTGTTTTACCCTGTTTCGTGGCTTACAATTAAGATTTCGAATTTCCTTATCCGGAAGGTACTGAGGACATCGCATCCTCCTCAAAATAATGAAATCGCAATCGGACGCATCGACTTGGATAATTTAGTAGCTTCGCACAGCGAAAATTCGCGACAAAATGATAATATGCCGCAGGAGGTAACTTTCTTTCGAAACGCGCTCGATTTTTCGAATATCAAAGTGCGGGAGTGTATGGTACCGCGTACCGATTTGGAAGCAACAGATATTGACGACACGCTCGAAAGCCTGAGCGACCGTTTTATATCATCGGGCTTTTCGCGAATACTGATTTACCGCGAAAGCATCGACAACATTGTGGGATATGTGCACATTTCGCAACTGTTTAAAAAGCCCAAACACCTGCGCAACGTCGTTAATCCCATCTCGATTGTCCCCGAAAGCATGACAGCGAACAAATTGCTCGAAATTTTTACGCACGAGCATCGCAGCATTGCGCTGGTTGTGGATGAATTTGGCGGAACATCGGGCATTGTAACCCTCGAAGACGTGCTCGAAGAGATATTCGGCGAGATTGACGACGAACATGATGTGTCGGATTTAACAGAAACGCGCATCGGCAAAAACAGTTTCCGTTTCTCAGGCCGTATTGAAATCGACTACATCAACGAAAAATATCGCCTCAACCTGCCTGTTGCCGACGATTACGAAACCCTTGCGGGAATGATTCTGTTTTACAACGAATCTATCCCCCATCCCGACGAAGAAATCATCATTGAACACTTCAAAATCAAAATACTCGAAGCATCAAAATCGAAGATTGAATTGGTGATGGTTACGGTTGAAAAATAGAGGCGGAGGCAACTAAAAAAGCACGATAAGTTCAACATTCCAAATTCAAGGTTTGCAAATTCAAGGTTTGCAAATTCAATTTTGAACCTTGAACTCGAAACTGTTATCTGTCAGCAGCCTTAAAAGGCTTAATGCTTAACTTTCATAGTTGCAGGCGAACGAAGATAAAACTGTGCAAAAAGTATTTTTGAACGCAGATGACATAGATAATATTGATTCCCACGCATTCTTATAAGTAGTCAATAAAAACAACATGAACTATTTATGCTCATTTACTTATGGGAACCTCTAAAAACTCAAAGTTCGAGGCTTGCGAGGCGATAAAAGCGCAGTTTACATGAAGGTAAATGAGCATTTTATCGTCCGAAACATAACGAAGAAATTGGAGTTTTTAGAGGTTCCCTTATGTTATTTCAATATTACTGATAGTGGTTTAGTATTAATCAGCAAAATAAGGTTTATGTACTTTCATTATTTTGATGCCTTGTAAGGCATAGTAAACATTTTGAATATAATTGCTATAAGGTATAACTCATGTAACGCAGGTTATTATTGTCAATTTTTTACGTATCAAAATTATATACGGCGACGCTTGCCGAACTTTGGCAGGCGCAAAATCATCTACGGCGACGCTTGCCGGACTTTAGCAAGTGCAAAATTATCTACGGCGACACTTGCCGAACTTTGGCAGGCGCAAAATCATCTACGGCGACGCTTGCCGAACTTTGGCAAGTGCAAAATCATCTTCGGTAGTTTTCGTTTTACGCAACATCAGGTATAAAAAAAGACAGGGCAGTGCCTTGTCTCTTTTTTGAAATAAATGACGAAATATTGACTTTAGCCAAATATTATTTTGCATTCGTTGCAACTACCGCTTAATCATTTTTACGGTTTCGACTTTTTTATCGTATCCCTCAAAGGTTATCAGATAAACGCCTTTGGGTAAATCTTCTGTTGCAAACAATGAGGTTCCCTTTATATGAAGTTCTTTAATTCGTAATCCTTGCATGTTGGTAACATAAACTTTTTCGACAAGCGATGTTTTGCCTCCCAAATAAATTACATCGGTAAATGGATTGGGATAAGCGTAGATGCTCAACATCATACTGTTTTCTTTTATCGAAACATCAGTAAAGTTAACGGTCAACACTTCATCTTTAGCAATATCAACGGTGTCGTTGCGCACGTCGTAGCCTTCTATGGTTACGGAATAGGCGTATTTGCCCGGTAGCACATTCGACAGTTCCAGCTGATTTTTACCAAGCGTGTAACCATCAAAAACTATAACAGCGTCGGTTACTGTTTCGTCTTCTTCGGTTACAACAAACGATACGTTATAAAATGTTTGCTTTTCGTAAATAACAGCTTCCCATCCGGATTTTTGAATACTCTTATCGGATGTAAATACAAAAGTAAGCGCACCGGCTTCGTTGGTGGCTTCGTAACTTGCAGGAGGTGTTTCAGAATTGTTTAATGTTGCCAGTAAAGCGTCATTATTTGCCACAGTGTCGTTATAAATATAGAGATAATCGTGCCCGCTTTCGAGATCAATTGCAGAGAAATTCACAACTAATTTTTTGTCTTCTGTTTGAGGACGGAAAATAATTGTGTTATTTTCATTTTTCTGATACGCACCGTTTGGACCTCCCGAATCGTAGAAATTACCATACGAAAGCATAATTTTGCCTATCGACATAAAATAATTCAGCGGTTTGCCAATAGTAACGGTTTCTATCGCTTCGTTTAAAAATATCCCTGCCGAAGCACGAACAATCATATCAACCGGAATGCCCGTGTTAGGCGCATTCGCAGCAACAACAAGCGGAAATGTTGCATAAACGGTTTTGCCTGCTTTAAGCGTATCAATCGCCATCGAATTATCATCTATGGAAATGTATTCGGATTGAATAGAAACAGCAGTGTTTATACCTGATAAATCGGCATGTCCGCTGTTTTGGAATCCAACTTTCAAAAAGTTTTCGCCTTTCGGATTAATCTGCTCCAAACGAGCGCCGTTTTCGGCTTCAACAAATATTTCGCTTATTTCGAACGTGGGGGCGTTGGCTGTAAATTTAACATCCTCCTCCCAAGTATATTCTTCGCCCTCGTATTCGCAAGCTATTGTAAGATGAAGGATAATCTGTTCGCCATCGGGAACATTTTCGGCAATGGTTACCAAAAGTCCATCTTCGGAAAACAAAACCTGTCCAGGTTCAATGTCGCCTATTTCAACGGGAGTTTCGGGCAATATTACATACTGATTTTCGGTAACAACGTTAATTGTTACATTCGATGCGGTATAAGGTTCGTAAGAAACATTTTTCAGTTCAAGATTAATACCGATGGTTTTGCCAAAATCGGCATTTTTCATCAGGTTATACGATTGCATTACAATATACGGTGAATCGGCGGGAATTACCGAAATTTCGCTACGGTAAGTAACCTTGTTAAAACCGGTGATAGCAAGGTTCAGATTGGTGGGAACGGTGAGTGGCTCGTTAAAAACGATTTCAGCCGTGCCGTTTTCAACCACAGCGGTTCCAAGTATAACGACTTCGTTGTTTTCGTCAATAGCAGTAACGGCAGCCAAAGCGCCTTCTGTATCACATTCTACCGACAGGGAAGACATTCCGAGAAGAAGAACGGGCGTATGGGTTACGGTCATCTCCTGAGGCGCTGAGGTACGAAGCATGAGCGATGGGTCGCCAAACACAATCCATGTATCGTGTGTTTCAATGCCCGAATTACCATGTACTGAAATCATTTTCATGCTGCCGTTCACTGCTGTTCCTGCAAATGTTCTCATTTTCTGGTCGCGGTTTTCGGTGAGCAGCATCACCATTTCATCCTGCCCTGTCATTGGCGGTTGCCACAGTTGTGATATGGACGCCATGATGGCAGCTACGGCACCGGTTGGTTCTCCGTTTTTAGATGCTCTCAGCCAAGTTTCGCCGAAACAGGTATAATTGCGGAAATCGCCGTTCAAACAGGCGGTTGAAAAGTGAAAGGGGAGTTTTCCCACATTGGTCAGCAGGTTGACGTGCGAACTGGAATAGCCCGCTACACTCCATCCTGTCTGTGAGCCGTGATTGCAATAGTTGGCGATGCTTACGCCTTCGTTGAAGCGCTGCGATATTTGTGAGACAGTGGTGTTGGGAACTCCGGGACAGCCTCCGCTATAATTCTGATACACTTCGGTATAGGTAAAGTCCTTCAGTACGTTGCGAATAACGTTCATGTGCTGGTAATCGGCTTCTCCGCCATTATGCCCGTTGCCCTGCCCTTCGTTGGCGGCAATTCCGATGCCGCTGTTCAGCCAAATGTCGGAGGTATTGAGGTCGCGTTCATAGTGAATGGTACGCTGTACTTGTGTTTCCACGTGTGCAACTGTTTCTGCCGAAAATCTGCCGATAAATATTTCGTTGTACGAATCGTTTCCTTCGAGGTATCCGTACCAGTTATCGGTGTCGCTTGGATAGTAAGATGAGCCGTTATTTTTTACGGGAATCTGTGCGGCGTCGCCCACTAGAAGGACGTAGGTCAGATTGTGTTCTTCGCTGTTGTAGAAATTGGTGATGTAGCTTTTGATGGCTTCCAAAGTTGTGCCGGCTTCCGATTTGGGTACGATGGTTGTGTTGCGTCCAATAGTTCGTTTCCAATCCACGTATGGCTGCATTGCTTCCATAAAATCGTCGTAGCAAATTACCAGAATATCGCCTTCTTCGCCCAACGGGTAAACTTTAGAGGGAGCGTAATTAATAAACTGATTTTGGTAAACGTCGTTAAACTCGCGCGATGGCTTTTGGTTTCTCCGTTTGCTCTTAAATTCATTGACGCCTTTCGCTTGAGTTTTCTTCATTGAAACAGTAATTTCGGAATAAACTCGTAACACTTTGGTTACAGGATTATATTGCACGGGAAATACGTCTAACGACTGTCCGCGTACATCGCGTAAAATAAACGGTTCCCGTGCGCTCGCCAACTTTCCGGGATAAAACTCGTTTTTGGAATAGGCTTCGCCTTTTACGTAAGGAACAGTTTGCGGGTCAATGTTCCGTTTCAGATGTCCTTTGGAGGGTGCGATTTCAATGTTTTCAAAATCTTTAAATGTGCCACCGGTAACATCCAGCTCAAAGCCGCCTTTGTTGGGAATAATAAGTGTGGACGTCAGGTAAAAGAGTTCAGGACATCCTTTTTCGAGTATCCACGGCGCTTTGTGCGAATTTGCCATAAGCGCCATGCCATAATCGGTAGTAACTTCGACTAAATCAATCTCGTTTAGATTAAAACGAATGGTTACCTCTTCGCCATTTTGCGATACCAATGACGACTGGTTTTGTGCTTTACCCGTTTCGCCAACCGTCAGTTGTCGATTTTGAGCAAACGCGCCTATCGACAAAACAAACAAGAATAAGAAGATTTGCTTCTTTAATAAAAATCTGAACATGATAAAAATTATTTAGATGATGATTGTATTAATCAATAATAAAACGCAGCAAAAGTAGGTTATTATTTGTACTAATATTATGCTATTTGTCATTAATTCAACTTTTTCTTTAGAAATATATCTTTGGGGGGAATATAAATCAACAAGAGTTTTGAGTCAAAAAACCATCTTGAATTATTACTGATGTTACGCAGCAATTTGGTCTCAATCCATCAGGATTTGGTCTTAATCCATCAGAATTTAGTTTCATTGAAACGACCCCATAATTTCTGAAAAGTAATTATCTTTGCGAAAACTTAACCCCAAACACAATGGATTT
>JAITVO010000166.1 GCA_031285765.1 Cytophagaceae bacterium
TCAATTCAAGCCATTGCGTAACATGAGTTATATAACTGTAGATTGCGGTAATTACAGCAATACACACCAAGTTCCGCAGGGAACAACACTTCTTGAGTTAAAAATGGAGAGTTGATAAAAATAAAATTAACTCTCCATTCGCAGGAGCGCTGTCCCCGCAAGGCGCTTGGATTTCGTATTTTTTTTTAATTGTTTGATAGCTGTTTGGCATCGACAATGACAACATTGACTGCACTCCATGTTGCAGTACCAAAGACCAGATAATTTTTATTCAATACCGCTAAATTTAGAATCGGCAACGAACAAAATCTTACGATTGCTGCAAAAAACGTTAGTCGACAATTTTCGGCGATACGTCAACAATTTTCGGCGATTCGTCAAAAAAAACAAACCTTTTTGCAACAATAAACCTATAAGGGCAAAAACAGATTTATTAATTATTAGAAACAACTATAATGATGGCTAACTGGATTTTTATTACAGTAATTGTGGGAAGTATTATTTTTATTATAATGAAGATAGCGTTCCCGCATATTAAGAGAGAAAAAGCAAACAAAATTCTCGAAGAGAAACTGTTTCCAAACGGAGAACTCCAAAAGAATAAGGTAATTAATGCTTTCAGAAAATTAACTACACAACAGTTTTCAGACGAGCAAATTATTGACTTCTTTATGAAAGAAAAAGGCTTACAGATGATCCTCATTGACGAGGAACTTCCGGTATCGGTTGCAAAATATGTAAGGAAACCGACAATGATTGATTTAAACTATTTTGAAAGGATTAAATTTCACGAAACTTTTATCAATTATCCATGTGGCTTTGAGGTGCGAAAAGTTGAAAACTCACAAACCTTATTCAAAGAAGTTGTGGTTTCAAAAGGCAAGGTTGTTCTTGCAAAAAACAACCTTGCAATCTAACGCATAACGAATTAAAAGGCATAACACCAGAAAGCCAGCGTTAGCCAACCATCCTGCAACGGCAGTATGGTTGGCTATTTTTTATTTGATTTTTATGGATGATACGCAAGCATCATAATTTGATTTAAACGCCAAATGCTTTTTCGATAGCCTTAATTAAATCGTCGGCATTTTCGAGACCAATGCTCAGACGGATTAATCGCTCGTTAATTCCAAGTCGTTCCTTTTCGTCAGCCGAAACGTCGGCATGCGTCATGGTGGCTGGATGTTCGGCAAGACTTTCGGTGGAGCCCAAACTTACAGCCAGCTTAAACAGTTTAAGATTGTTCAGGAATCGGAAAGCCTCTTTTTCGCCTCCTTTTATTTCAAACGAAATCATTGATCCGGGCGACGTACACTGACGCTCGAAGATGGCTTTGTCGGCAGGCGAATCGTCGAGAAAGCCAAGATAATAGAGCTTGGCAACCTGCGGATGTGTCCGTAGATAAGCGGCTACTTTGGCAGCGCTTTTAGCCTGCTGTTCCATTCGTACCTTAAGCGTTTCGAGGCTTCGCAATATGAGCCACGACGAGTGTGGATCGAGCATACTTCCTAAAAAGGTGCGCATGGTTCGTATCGGCGAAATCCATTCGGAACTCCCTACGCAGGCGCCTGCCACTACATCGCTGTGTCCGCCTATGAATTTGGTGGCTGAATAGAGCGATATATCGGCGCCCAACTGCAATGGATGCTGAAATACGGGTCCAAGAAAGGTGTTATCAACCACAATCGGCGGTTTTGTCCCGTTTTTGGCAAAATGATTCGCCAAGCGGACGCAAATTTCCATATCAATAAGTGTATTGGTAGGATTTCCGGGTATTTCGGCATAAATCAGTCCGGGCTTTTTGGCGCCCAACTTGCAAACAATCGAATCGAAATCGTCGCAGTCGTAAAACTTTACAGCTTCGATGCCAAATTGCGGAAGAACGTGATTGAACAGATGTTCGGTACCACCGTAAACCGGAGAGGTGTAAAGCAGTACATCGCCCGGCTTTAGAAATGTAAGCGCAACAGTTGAAATGCCTGCCATTCCGCTGGCAAAAAAGAGTGCATCTTCGCCGCCATCCCACAGGGCAAGCCGCTTTTCGGCTAAACTGAGATTGGGATTGTCGAGCCGGCTGTAAATCATACCTAACTGTTCGTCGGGCTGTTTCTCGCGCAAACCGTATGCAATTTCAAAAAAGGCTTTTCCTTCTTCCGCAGTTTTAAATACGAATGTGGAAGTCTGAAAAAGCGGACATTTTACAGAGCCTTGATGTTCGGAAGCATTGTAACCGAATGACATCATCAGGCTTTCGGATGAAAGATTACTGTTTTTCATTGTATTATTTTTTCTGTAAAAGTACGTGGGTGCAGTTTCAAATCCTACGCATTGCAATTAATTTAGATAAATATTCTACACATCAATATTAAAGTAAAATATATTTCTTTTATCTTTGGCAATTTATTTCTGATTCAGAAAAGGATTCTTTTTTATACATGCTAAGTGAATGACACTCGACAGTACCGACAAAAAACTCCTGACGCTTCTTCAGGATAACGCAAAACTAACCACAAAACAGCTTGCGCATTATTTGAACCTTACGGTTACACCTGTTTTTGAACGTATCAAAAGACTGGAGAAAAACGGCTTTATCAAAAAATATGTAGCCATTACCGATAAGCGGAAATTAGGAAAACTGTTGACCGTATTTTGTCATGTTTCGCTGAAAGAGCACGACAAGCAAATCATCAAACAATTTGAAAAGCGGGTAGTCGAAATGCCCGAAATAATGGAATGTCATCATATTGCAGGTGAGCACGATTATCTGTTGAAAGTAGTAACCGAAGATATGGAATCGTATCACCGTTTTGTTTCGACGCAACTGACTGCTATCGAAAATATTTCGAATGTAAACAGTTCGTTTGTAATGAATGAACTGAAATATTCGACGGCGCATTATTTGGAACACTAAGAATGGCTGAATACTTAAAAAAAACGAGACTTTTCAAAATCAGTTTTAGAACAGACCCGTTTGCATTATTGTTAAAATTATTATCGAAAGATAATCTTTTGCGGACATTATTTTGCTGTCGTCCGAAACAAGTTTTACTGCGTAAATCCCACTTGTCGCATCAATGAATATTATTGTCGAAATACCTGCATTGCCATTATAATACAGTGTTGCCCACCATATCAAATATCTCTGCCGATTTCAAGCGAATGTTGTTTTTGTTCATGATGTAAACACTGTTTCCATTGGCATAAACCTAAATGTTTGAAAGCGTATTGATAACAATGCCGTCAGCTATTTCAAATGTGCATTCGATATGCGCACCCGAATTTACTGTATAGTCGCTGTCGTTTTCAAAATTGTTTCCGTTAACGATGAGGGTTGCAAGTTCGCATTCATCATTTGAGTCGTTGGTGTCGTCGTCAGCCGCAACAGCGGTTACCTTAAATCTGTTGTTTGCAGCCTCAATAACTCTCCTTGTTGAGCATCATTGCCCAACTGTAGAATGTTTTAATGGCTTTGCTGCGCAGCATCGGTGTCATTGCAACACTACGACGGTTAAGAGGAAGCGAAATTTCGGAGTATATATAGTCGTCGTCGAAGCCAATTTCGGCGGCATCGGCACGGGTATTACCGTAGTAAATGTTTTTAATTCGCGCCCAATAAATGGCGCCCAAACACATGGGACATGGCTCGCAGGAAGTGTAGAGCGTGCAGTCGCTCAAATCAAAACGGTTTAGCATTGACGAGGCATCCCTTATCGCCATTATTTCGGCATGTGCCGTAGGGTCGTTGTTGCTGGTAACACGGTTTGCTCCACGCCCAACAACTTCGCCATTGCAAACAATTACAGCGCCAAACGGACCGCCGCCATTTTTTATATTTTCGCTGGCAAGCTCAATAGCCACCTGCATAAATTTTTCGTGAATCTCCATTTTTAATGATGATATAAATGATACAACAAGGTGCAAAGATATATTATTTACACTAATTAAGTCCACATAATTAAGCTACATTAGGGTAACCGCATCAAATTTTCAGTATTTTCCGCATATATGAGAAATCTAAAACTGCTTTGTATTGTCTTTTTTTAGGGATAGTATGGCATCTATGGTAACGACCGCATCATAAATATCCAACGAATCTAAAACATTAAGAATAGCTGTGATTTCATTTGATTTGTCTTCCACTTTGTTCTGACCAACGCAAAGTCGATTTTCGCTAACCCAGTCGTTGATAATGTAACATCATGAGGTTCCTTTACTTGCCGGAGAAACTCCCTTGAGTTTTTTGCCGTCCAAAATAATCTGTTTTTCTGTCAAAACGCCCAAAATATCTTTGCCTTATTTGAATAGACTGTTTTTTAACGAGTCCACATCAAGATATTTGAAAACCCTCTCAAAAGTATCCGCAGATGAGCATCCATTAGGCAATTTGAGCAAACAGCATTTTAGTTTTTCGTAGCGTTCGCGACTAAACATGTACATGTTTTGATAATCTGTTTCACCTGTAATGTACGTACAGATGGCGATCAGAAGGATGTCTGACAACAGGTGGTCGCAACGACCAACAACACGAGGATCTTT
>JAITVO010000359.1 GCA_031285765.1 Cytophagaceae bacterium
CGGCGGCAGAATAAAATACGGACATTCGGAAGTTGGTAATTTCACGATGAACGATATGATGTACGAGCAGAATGAAATTGAGTTTCTGCCTGTAGATGTTGAAGATGCCGCCAATCAACTGATAATTGCCAAATGGGTAATGCGGACGCTTGCGCACAACTATGGCATCGACCTTACCTTTTCGCCCAAAATTACGGCAGGCAAGGCAGGAAGCGGAATGCACATCCATACAAAAATTGTGAAAGACGGCAAAAACATGTACACCGAAGGCGGTAAACTGACCGACACTGCGCTGAAAGCGATTGCGGGTATTTTGGATTTGTCGTCGTCGCTTACGGCTTTTGGAAATACAGTTCCAACTTCTTATTTCCGCTTGGTGCCTCATCAGGAAGCGCCAACCAATATTTGCTGGGGCGACCGCAACCGTTCGGTTCTTGTGCGTGTTCCGCTGGGCTGGAATTTGGGCGCTGAAAAGATGCTTACAGATGCCAATCCCGTTGAGAATGATATTACAGGCATTGACGCAAGCGGAAAACAGACGATAGAATTTCGTTGTCCGGATGGCTCTGCCAATACGCATCTGCTTTTGGCAGGACTTGTTACCGCTGCCCGTCATGGTTTTGAAATGCCTGACTCCATCGAATATGCCAAAGCTCGCTATGTGAATGTTAATATTTTTGACGATGCGCATAAGGAAACGGCTGCCAAATTGAGTCATTTGCCTGCCTCGTGCGCCGAGTCGGCTGATTGCCTCGAAGCCCAGAAGGCGGTGTACGAAAAGTATGGCGTTTTCAGCAATGTGCTGATTGACGGACTTGCCTCCAAGTTGAAATCGTACAACGACCGCACCCTCCGAAAGGATATTGAACACGATGACGAAAAGGTTTTGGCGGTAGTGAATAAGTACAGGAAAATTGAAAGTTGATAATTATGAAAAAAGAGTGAGGGAGTTGTTCTTCACTCTTTTTTTTTATAATTCACTCATGTTACGCAGTATTACTTTTGACAGCCTTGAAAAGGCTGTTTTGCGTAACATGAGATGAGTAAGTAAAATTGCCATAATAGAAACTTTAACTGTGAAATTGTTGCAGGGAAAGATGCATCTGTTATAATAATAATTAAATCGACACTTTCTCTTGTATTAATCAACTATCTTTGCGCCCGAATATATTAATAATAATATGCTTAAAAACTTTGGAAACAGGATTGCTGCTGCTTTTGGGGGCGACAATATAAGTTATAAAAACCTTCACGGAAAAATAAACTTTTTTTCTTCGCTGTACAACATTGATAAAGGCGACCGCGCGGTTGTCTTCTCCGAAAACCGTATGGGATGGATTTATGCTTTTTATTCGGTTTGGAAAAAACGGGGAATTGCTGTTTCGGTTGATTATCTGGCAACAGTTGGTGAGGTAACCTATATGATAAAGGACTGTAATCCGTCGGTTGTTTTTGTTTCGGCTGAAACAAAGAAGGTGATGGATGAGGCGATTTATATTGCCGACATTCGTCCGCAGGTGATTGTGATTGACGAGTACGACGGTTACAATCCCGAACAGGTTTCGGACGACGAGGTACAGTTTGCCAATCCCGACGATACTGCGCTCATTATCTACACATCGGGTACAACAGGTTCGCCCAAAGGCGTAATGCTTTCGTACACCAATCTTTTAGCCAATGTTGATTCGGTATCGAAGAAAATACCCATTTTCCGTGCCGATTCGTGTACAATGATTTTGCTGCCGCTGCATCACGTATTGCCGCTGCTGGGTTCGCTCGTTGCGCCGCTGTATGTGGGTGGAAGAGTTGCTATCAGCCCGTCGATGAATGGCGCCGACATTGTAAAGACACTGAACGATAACAAGGTTACTATCATTATTGGCGTGCCGCGCCTGTACAGCATGATTCACAAAGGAATCATGGAAAAAATAAACCGCAGCAAAATTGCGCAGGCATTGTACAAACTTGCTGCGAAAGTTGATTCGTTCACTTTCTCAAAGTTTGTATTCAAATCGGTGCACAAAAAGTTTGGCGGCGCTTTGCAGCATTTGGTTGCGGGCGGCGCGTCGCTCGACACGGAAGTAGGGCGCGACCTTAAAACTCTTGGCTTTGATGTGCTCGAAGGTTACGGAATGACCGAAGCTGCTCCGATGATAACTTTTACCCGTCCGCGAAAGCTGGTGATAGGTTCGCCGGGAGAAGCAATGCCGGGCGTTGATATACGGATTATTGACGGTGAAATTACTGCGGCGGGCGCAAACATTATGCAGGGGTATTATAATCGTGCCGACGAAACCGCCGATGTTTTGCGCGACGGCAGACTTTTTACGGGCGACTTGGGCTATGTGGACGCGAATGGTTATCTTTTTATTACAGGACGCAAAAAGGAGATTATTGTGCTTTCGAACGGTAAAAATGTGAATTCTGTTGAGTTGGAAGAGAAACTTGCCGAGTCGGAACTTGTTGAAGAGTGCGGTGTTTTTTTTGACAACAATCAGATGCAAGCAGTAATTGTTGTTAATAAAAAATCTCTTGAAAAATATCCTTCACGCGACGTCGAAGATGTAATTAAATGGGAAGTAATTGAGCCTTTTAACAAAAATGTTTCGGCATATAAAAAGCTGATGCGTTTTCATTTGGCTGAAAGTGAGCTTTCGCGTACACGTCTTGGGAAACTTCAGCGATACAAACTGCCCGATTTTGCTTTGAAAAAAGAGCAGACTGTTGCCGTTTTGGGCGATGTTCCCGAAACTGAAGAGTATGCCATCATAGCCCGTTACCTTGAAAAAGAAAAGGGCGAAAGAGTAATGCCCAGCTATCATATTGAATTAGACCTTGGCATGGATTCGTTGGACAAGGTGGGTTTTCAGGCGTTTCTTTACAAAACGTTTGGTGTTGATGTGGAGCCTAACGATTTGACGCGCTTTGAATCGATCCAAAAGCTAAGCGAATGGGTTGCCGAAAAGAAAACCCGTATGGAAGAGGGCAAAATTAACTGGGCGGATATTATTCGTGAAAAAATTCACCTGCGATTGCCGCAGTCATGGCTCTTTACAGCGCTTATAATGCGTCTTTCGGGCATTCTGTCCAAGATATATTTCCACCTTAGCACGAAAGGCTACGCCAATATTCCCGACGGTCCGTGCATTATTGCCCCCAATCATCAAAGTTTTTTCGATGCCTTGTTGGTGATGACTAATTTGCGAACGCGACAGATTCGCAACACTTATTTTTATGCAAAGGAAAAACATGTTCGGAAGCCGTTTGTGAAATTTCTTGCCGACAAAAACAATGTAATTGTGGTTGATTTAAACAAAAATTTGAAAGAGTCGATACAAAAGATGGCTGAGGTGCTGAAACAGCAAAAGAATTTGATAATTTTTCCTGAAGGTACCCGCTCTGACAACGGCACGCTTGGGCAATTTAAAAAGACTTTTGCCATATTAAGTCGCGAGTTGAATATTCCCATTGTGCCTGTTTCAATTAACGGGGCACATCGCGCGCTGCCCAAAGGAAGCAAGTTTCCGCGTCCATGGAAAAGAATAAATATTGAGTTTCTGAAACCTGTTTATCCGGGCAAAAAGAGCTATGACATGCTTGCTGTGCTGGTGAGAAACAGGATACAGCGGAGTTTGAGCACATGATTGTTTCGATAATTGATACCAAAAAACGGCAGTGGGGTTCAAATGGTATTTTTTGAATGTTGAAAAGGCGGATAACACTGATTTTGCGGATTATTAGCTATATAATAATCCGCAAAATCAGTGTTATCTGCCTTTTTTTGAACAGTTTATAGCGCAACGCAGGCAACGCCTTGTAATTTGAATTTATACTCAAACAGAAATGGTTTGCAAATAACAGTGGATTCCAGTTTTTAACTGTTCAGTTTTATTTATTGCCAAGGGGATTAATCCCCTTGCTGCTTTTATTCGCAAATCAATTCAGGTTTGAGTATAATCGCAGTTTCACTTTCGCAAACCACGCGGAAACCTATTCCTTTTATATCGGAGTACCACCAGATACTTTTGGGCATTTGCGGGTCGGTGCGCAACCATTCGTCGTGGCGGGTCGATTGCCGCGCAGCGCTGCGAATCTCGGCGGCTGACGATATGTAATTTCCACCGCGTATTACTCGTTCTGTTCCCGAAGCTGGACCTTTGGGATTGGTTACTTCTGTGGCGGTTTGCGCGTAAGCGTCGGTTGCATACCAGTCTGAGCAGTATTCGAGAACATTTCCAAGCATGTTTTTCAATCCGTAGGGATTGGCAGCAATCCGTGAAGGTTCCTGTGTTTTGTTGCCACTATTTTTGTTATATATAGCATAAGTATTGATAATGGCTGTGTCGGCGCCAAATATTTTGCGGAAAAAACCTTTGTCGGAGAACTGTTTTGGATTGCCGGCAAAAAAGTAAGGTGTACTGGTTCCGCCTCGTGCAGCGTATTCCCACTCGGCTTCGGTGGGCAGGCGGTAATGCTTTCCTGTTTTTTTTGAAAGCCACAGGCAGAACATTTCGGCAGCATAGTGTGTCATGGTGATTGCCGGACGGTTTGTACCGCCCCATCCCTGATCGGGAAAACCAAATGGTGGTGTAGGTCCGCTGATTGCATCTACTGCCTGCCCGTTGCTAATGCCGGTGTTTTCGTAAATCTTTTGAAGGATTGTTTCCTGCGCTTTTTGGTTCGACTGGCGTATAATGCCGGGTGCAATGCGTCCTTCTGACATGGTTTCGGAATAAAATGCCCAGTACATATCCCACGTTACTTCCATTTCGCCCATAAAGAACTGCGACAGTGTTACTTTGCGCACGGGGCTTTCGTCAAGGCGGCGAAATGGCTCGTTGGTGGGGCTTCCCATATCAAAAGTTCCACAGGGAATTGCAATCATGTTGAACGACACGGCTGTTCCGGGAATGTGTTCGGTAAAATTTGCAAACTCTGTAACTGTAGCCGGCTCGCTGTACTTTGGTGCGTTGGATACGGTAAGCGCTGGTATGCCTGTCATTCGCTCGTGCCTTGCGTTTGGATTGTAGTGCCCCACATCTAAATGGCAGCTGATGCATTGCAGGTTCAGTTTTGTTTCGTTTTCCTGATAGTAAAGATGTGCAATAATTCCGTCGTCGCTCAGTTGTGCGGGCAAAAGATTGGTGTGGCACGCCTTGCACGATTCGTTGTAAACGATTTTAACGGCGTGTTCGAGCTGCGATTTGGACTCCCAGTTGAACGACGCGCTGTCCTTAGTATAATACGCCCATAAATCGTGCAAGCCTGTACGTATTTTTGCCGAATAATAACTGCCAGTGTGTTCGGGCGGAAGATGGCACTGAACGCAGTGTGTAACGGTTCCGCTGCTGTTGTTTACGTGTGTTGAGAGTTTCCAGCTTGCGTCGGCGTCGGGATGGATGTGGCACTTTTGGCAATAATTGTCGGTAGAGGTGTTTACCATTGTGCGCGAAAAAACAATCATGCAGGCGCATCCCAGAAGGATGCCGCCCAGCAGGACAAACATCAAAGTTCTCAGTTTAGATTTCATATTTAATATTCTATTCAAAAAGAAACGGGCGAAGTTAGGAAATAATGTTTGAATAGACTTTATCGGGGGATGAAATTATACTAATTTTATTGCAAAGATACAGTAAAACACGAAAATGTTAGCAATAATTCTGTGCCATTTGTGTAAACTCAAACAGAATTGATTTGCGAATAAAAGCAACAAGGGGATTAATTCCCTTGTTAATAAATAAAACTGAACAGTTAAAACTGGAATCCTCTGTTATTTTCAAACCATTTTTTGTTTGAGTATAAGCAGCATATTAAAAGATATGTGTTTTTGTAGTTTAGTTTTTATTTTGTTTAAGAAACTGTTTGAATTATTAGACGTTTAAAAAAGACAAAAAAAAGATTGTTGGGCAAGTTATTTTTGGCTAAAGCTGATTTTATTTGTGTCTTCTATCGGTTGGCTGAAGCTGGTGGCAATGACACTTCTCACTCTGCCCTCTCTTGTGGAAAACAGGATTGATGGGAGAGTGGCTTGTATTTGCAAATTTTTCTTTTTTCCTCTGAAAAAAAAACTGAAATTATTTTTTTGTAATAAAGATAACTGTATCTTTGCGACAAATTTTTTAAATGCCGAAGGCGGGGGTGGGTAGTTATCTGCTCCTGCCTTTTTATCAGACACAAATATTGTTTAATTTTTAAAACCGATACAATGACAACAAAAAGAATTAGAAAGAAATTCACATGCCGAACTGGGGAATTACCAGTAATTGGGGAGTATGTAAAAACGAGTGTAATACGCGACAAAATTAAGTTTTCTGCCTTTTCGCCAAAATACAATGATGCCGGCATTGCTGCGTTTGAGCAATTGCTGGATGAGGTAGATGAACTGATAAACCCAAAGGCGGGATTAAACGAACGGAAACTTGTAACTGAAAAACTTCACGCAAAGATGGATGAAGTTTGGGGCAAATCGGATCATATTGATGAATATATTGTGATGAGTAAGGGAGCTGTTCCTATTTCGGTAAAAGACTTTGGAATTACGGCGCTTAAACAGTTTGCAAAGGCGTACGATGCCGAAGGGACTATTGATATGCTCAAGTTTGTAAACTTCAACATTACCAAATACGGTGATGCGTTGAAGGAGCAGGGGCTTACCGATGAGTTAATAAGTTTTTTGGGGGATGCAACCACAAAAATTTCGCAGTTGAACATTCAGCAGTACAATCTTACTAACGAACATAAGGATGCGGTAGTTAATAATATAAGTATGCTGAACAATCTGTATGATCGCATCATTGAAATATGTAAAATAGGGAAGATACTGTTCAGGGGCAATGCTGAAAAATTGAAGGAATACACTTTCAATAATTTGAAAAAACAGGTTCGCCAGTCGCACAACAATCATATAAAAGTTTGACAAGCTGCGATAGCTACACTGATAACGCAGATAAGGCAGATATACACAGATAAAAAACTGTGAAAATCTGTTTTATCTGCGTTATCTGTGTAAAAAAATGATATAGCAATTAGATAGACACTGTGTTTTTGTGCACCTTGTGTGAACTTTGTGGTAAAAGTATGACTGAATGTTGCTGGCGAACGACTGAATGTTAGGGTCTGAACGTTGTAATAAATATTAGGACAACAAAACTCAACAACGAATGAAAACTTTTTTTTATCGCTTTAAGAATTTTGCCGCTAAAAAATGCGGCATAACTGAAAACGATGCCGTTCTTGTTGCTTTAAGCGGGGGGAGCGACTCTGTGGCGCTGCTGCATCTGCTGATGAGGATGGGATGCCGGTGCGTGGCAATGCACTGTAATTTCCAT